>NZ_JBJLRD010000004.1:0-133133 GCF_050871305.1 Kineococcus gypseus
GGGGGGGGGGGGGGGGGGGGGGGGGGGGGGGGGGGGGGGGGGGGGGGGGGGCGGCCCGCCGCCCCCCCCCCCCCCCCCCCCCCCCCCCCCGCCCCTCACCACCAGGCGGGGCGGCGAGGTCTACGGGCCGCTGGCCGCCCCCAGCCTGACGCCGGCGCCGACCACGAGACGACGGAAGGGGGCCTCAGCCGTTGCCCCGCCCCTCGTCCCGCCCCTCGTCCCGCCCGTCGACGGCCCGGCAGAACGCCAGGTAGGCGGCGGGGTCCGCCGGCGCACGGTGAGCACCGTGCGCCGACCCCAGGGATCGACGGCTACGACCGCCTCGACGTCGCTGACCGTCGAGGTCATCAGCAGGCGCCCCTCCTCGGTGACCTGCACCGCGCCCTCAGCCAGTACCTCCCGCAGCGCGGCAAGCTCCACCCCGCGCTGACGCATCCGCAGCCGGCAGTGCCTGGTCAGCCTCACCTCCGCCCCCACCGAGGTCCGCTCCGCTTGGGATGTGGACCTGTGTCGGAGAGGGAGTGTCGAGCGCCGCTGGGGCGAGCGACCGCGGCGGCTCACGCGACCCACACCAGCCGTGCCAGCACTGCCTTGTCCAGGTGGCGCGTCACCACCCCGCCCTCGAGGTCCACCTCGAAGCGGCCGCCGGCAGGGCGCCAGGCGAGGTAGGCCTCAACGCAGGGGGCCAGGGCGCGGGTCAGCTTGGGCGTCGACTCCCGCAGCGGCGGCCAGTGGTAGCCGCGACTGTCGACGACGAACACCTCGTGGTGGCGGTTGCAGCTGAACTCCGTCGGCCAGGCCGGGTAGTCCAGGGATTTCATGGCGCGGCGCCAGGCCTTCGCCGACATCACGACGGTGGGCTGAAGGTTCTGAGCCGCGATCAGCTGGCTCACGGCCTCGAGCATGGATTCGGTGCTCACGGGGTCCTCCGGTCGTTGACCGGCACCACGGGGATGCCGGGTCACCAGACGTTGGTGACGTCGACCAGTGAGGAGCAGAAGGGGCCAAGAAGCAACGTCGCCTCAAAGGGCCCAGGGACACCGAAAAGGCCCTGCCGCCTCGTGCTCGCGGGCGGGGACCGTTGCGGCAGATGAGGTTGCCGCGACCTTGGATACTCCGCGCAGGACTCGCCCACGCAGGAGAGCAAGCCTGCCGGACAGGCGACTTGACACGCGGGTCAGAAGAACTGCAACGCGCCCGGTCGCGTGAAAAGTTCATCCGGTCGACGCAACAGGTCTTGCGATTCTGTCGCGTGTCTGCTGCAGCCGAGTGCCGGCAGGCTGCAGCCATCTTCAAGGCGCCAGGGGTGCCTAGGTCGCCAACTTCGCGAGGGCCGTCGCGGCCATCGACGGACTCCGCGAGCACCATGTCAATCGCGTGCCAACTCATTGACCCAGCAGCATCTTGACCCGATAGCGTTAGCGCGCTAATATTTAGCGTAGGAGAGGGACAGCGACCCACTCCCACAACGCGATGAACCCAGCGACTCCAGGAGCGCCACCGTGGCCGACGTCATCATCAGCGTGCGCATCGAGAACGTCTACGAGGACGGCACGGAGATCGAGACGACCGTCACCGACTCCAGCCTGCCTGCCCCGATGAGCACCGGCAGCGAGGAGCTGGAGCTGTGGGCCGAGGAGTACCTGCGCCCACTCACCGGCACAGGCCGCGTCAGCGGCGATGCCTGCTACGACGTGCACGTCACCGCCTGCAGCCTGCCCGCGCTCGTCGGCCAGCACTTCGCCTACGGCTACTGACCAGCCATCGAGCAGGCATCGAGCGGCTGCTGAGTCGCTTCCCTGCCCGGCGCCCCACGCCCACCGGGCACCCCCTTCCCGCGCCCCGCCGGCACCGGCGGGCTGCGGCTGCCGCGGGACAGCGACCCGCCGGCCTCTCACCAGCGACCACCTGGAAGGACACCAGCCGTGAAGCACCCCAGCACCGCCGCCCACTTGCCCGGCCCCATCAGCAGCTGCAGCGAACTACCCCGCGCCGCGGCCGCCATGCGCGCCTCGAGCGCCGCCGCGCTCGCCTCAGCCCCCGAGGCTGCCACCGGCACCGCCACTGACGGCTGTCCGAGTGCCGCGCACGAGCGGGCCGAGAACACCCAGCGTGCCGCCAACGCCGCGCGCACCCTGGCCGCCTACGCCCACCTGACCGCCAGCTGCGAGGCCGAGCCCCGGGAGGCCGCCGAGCACCTGCTGACCGATCTGATGCACCTCTACGACGCCCTGGGCGCCTCCTTCACGGCCGCCCTGAGCACCGCGAGCGCCCACCACCAGCACGAGCGGCGGGCCGGCGCCGTGCGTCCCGAGCCCGCCGAAGACTCCGAAGCGGTCGAGGAGGCGGGCACAGCACCCCTCACAGCACCGGCCGCAGTACCCGACACAACGCTCGCCGGAGCGCCTGCCGCCGTCCTGCAGCTGGTGCCGCCGATCACTGAGGCCCCGCAGCATGCGGGGTGGCAGCAGTGAGCCCGCGGGTCGTGCGGCGGGTGCTGACGGGTCTGGGGCGAGCGCCGGGCCGCCTGCTGAGCGGGGACGCCTCAACTGGTGACCCGGGCGGCAGGCGAGGCGGCGGCCCGGCCGGTGAGCTCGCACCCGGTGGACTCGTGCCCGGCGAAGCCGCGGCCGCGGAGGATACGGCCGCGGAGGATGCGCACGAGGTGGAGACGGTGGTCGAGGTGATGGACGGCCCACGCGTCGTGGGCACGGTGGTGGTGCACACCAGCCGCGCCGACCACGGGGACTTCCTCACCGAGCCGGCGCTCATCGCCGGCATCGCGGTGGCGGCAGTGACCTTCCGGGTGGCCGGACGCTGCTTCGACGCCGAGGACGTCCAGCGCTGGTGGTGGGACTGAGAGACGCCCCGGGGCGGGCTGGGGGCGCTGGCGGCCGAGCGCTCTCGGCCGTGTCCGAGGTCGGCTCTAGCCTGCGGGCAGACGACAGCGCGGCGGTGGCGAGCCGGACACCACCTCGCCCTCACGTCGTTAGCGTGCTATTGTTCAGGCTGTGGCCCGGACAGCGACCAGGTCACACCCAGCGACCCGAGGAGTTCCCCTGATGAGCCAGAGCACCGCGCACGCCCCCACCACGACGGACCCGGCCGCTGAGGTGTTCGCCGACCAGGCATCGTTCACCGCCGCCGTCGCCCAGGTGCAGGAAGCCGAGATCGCCTACCGCCTCGAGCAGCCCCTGATGCCCGACTCCGCCTTCGACGCCCTCAAGGACCGGGTGATCGCCACCAAGGCCGCGCACCCGGGCTGGGACGACGAGGGCGTGAGCACGCAGGTGGCCTCCGGCGCCCCGGTCGGTGGGGAGGTCCGCCACAGCAGCCCGATGCTCAGCCTGGCCAAGGCCACCACCGCCGAGGAGGTCCGCACCTTCCTGGCCGGCCTCAGCGCAGACGGGCAGGACGGGCAGGAGCCCGGCCCGCTCGTGGTCGAGGTGAAGCTGGACGGCTGCGCGATCAGCGCCGTCTACCAGGACGGCGTGCTCGTGCAGGCCGCCCAGCGCGGCGACGGCACCAGCGGTGACCCCGTCACCGAGCAGCTGCTGCGCGGGCAGGGCGTGGCGGGCCTGCCCGCCCGCCTGACCACTCCCTCGGGCGCCGGCTGGTCCGGGGAGGTCCGCGGGGAGCTGTTCATGTCCGACGCCGACTTCGAGGTCGCCAACGAGATGCGGGTCGCCGCCGGGCGCCCGGCCTTCGCCAACCCCCGCAACGCCACCAGCGGCACCCTGCGCAACCTCAACCGCACCTACGAGGTGCCGCTGTCCTTCGCCGCCTACGACATCTCCGGTGACGGCATCCCGGAGCAGGAAAACGCGACGTACAGCGAGCGCCTGGACGCCGCTGAAGCCCTCGGCTTCGCCACCGGCCGCCAGCTGCTGCCCGAGGAGCTGCGCGCCCCGCGTGAGGGTGCCGAGCAGGTGCTGGGCGCCATCGAGACCATCGAGGCGCTGCGCCCCACCCTCGGCTTCCCCATCGACGGCGCCGTCCTCAAGGCCGACTCCCTGGCCACCCGCCGCCGCCTGGGCCAGCGCACCGGCTCCCCCCGCTGGGCACTGGCCTACAAGTACGCCCCCGACACCGCCGTCACCACGCTGCGCGAGATCGAGATCAGCGTCGGGCGCACCGGCCGCCTCGGCTTCCGCGCCGTCCTCGACCCCGTCAGCGTCGGCGGCACCACCATCACCCACGTCACCATGCACAACGCCCCCTGGATCACCGAGCGCGACCTGCGCGTCGGCGACGAGGTCTGGGTCTACCGCGCCGGGGACGTGATCCCCCGCGTCACCAGCGCCAACCTCGCCGCCCGTCCCGCCGACGCCGAGGCGTGGGTCGCGCCCACGCACTGCCCGCAGTGCGGGGAGGAGCTGGACACCACCTCCTTGCTGTGGCGCTGCCACACCCCCTCCTGCTCCATCGCCGGAGCCCTGGACTACTGGGCCTCCCCCGACGCCCTGGACATCGACGGCATCGGCGACGCCGTCTGCGTGGCGCTCGCCGAGAGCGGCCTGGCCACCAGCGTCGCCGACCTCTACGACCTCACCCTGGAGCAGTGGGCCGCCCTGCCGCTGGGCGTGACCAAGACCGGCGCCGCCCGCACCCTTGGGGAGCTGAACGCCGCCAAGGTCGTCGAGGGGCTGGAGGCCAGCAAGGCGCAGCCGCTGAACCGCGTCATCACCGGCCTGGGCATCCGCATGACCGGCCGCTCCGTAGGGCGCTGGCTGGCCTCCCGCTTCGGCTCCATGGACGCCCTGCGCGCGGCGAGCGTGGAGGAGCTGGCCGCGATCAACAAGCTCGGCACCATCAAGGCCCAGCACATCGCCGACGGCCTGGCCCGCCTCAGCGAGGTCATCGACCGCCTGGCCGCGCACGGACTGACGATGACCGTGCCCGACGACGGCGCCGACAAGCCGCTGGCGGGCAAGACCTACGTCGTCTCCGGCGCGGTGCCCGGCTACACCCGCACCACCATCGCCGAGCGCATCGAAGCCCTCGGCGGCACCGCCAGCAGCAGCGTCTCGGCCAAGACCACCGCCCTGGTGACGGCCGAGAGCGACACAGCCAAGGCGCGCAAGGCCGCCCAGCTCGGCATCCCCGTCATCGACCCGGCCACCTTCGCCGCCACCCTCGCGTGAAGCAGCTGGCCTGAAGCCGCTGACCTCGGGCCGCCGGGTCAGCCGAGCTGACCCGGCATCCGCGCCGGCCCGGGCACTTCCCCGCCCGGGCCGGCGCGCCCTGTCAGCTCGAGCAGCCTGTGCAGCCCGGTGCAGGACACACGCCTGCACCGGGCTGCACGAGACTCACCAGCTCACCCGCCGCGCGCGCAGCGAGCGCCCCTCGGAGCGCAGGAGGTGCTGGTGCCGGCGACCGGGGAGGCGCTCGCTGGCACGCCCAGTTCACGACGATCCCCGCACCGCGGGAGCCGATCGGCAGTCCTCGTCCGCCTTCCTTACTCACCTCGCTCACCACGCCCACGCGCGCTGCCCGCTCCCTGCGGCCTGCCGGCGCCGGAAGGCGGTGAGGACCGTGCGACCTCCCCACCGCGCGATGGCCACCACGGCCACGACGTCGCTGCTGGTGCAGCTGAACACCAGGCGCCCGTCCTCCAGGACCTGCGCGGTGCCCTCCTGCAGCACCTCGAGCAGTTCTCGGTGGCTGATGCCGCGCTCCCGCAGCCGACTGCGGCAGTGATTGCTCAGCCCGTCGATGCCGCGGGCAGGCTCGTGCGCTGCAGCCGAGCGGTGGGCGTCGCGGGCGGGGCGCCGGCGCCGACGGCTCACGGCAGCCACCGCAGCTGGGCGACGACGGCCGCGTCGACGTGGCGCACGATCAGACCGCGGGTGATGTCCAGGTAGAAGCGGCCACCGGCACCGCGCAGCCGCAGGTACGCCGAGACGCAGCCGTCCAGCGCACGGGTCAGCTCGCGGGTGATGAGGCGGTCCGACTCACGGCTGTACCCACGACCGGGAACCGGCCATACCGCGCCGCGGGCGTTGCAGCTGAACTCGGTGAAGGGACCGGCCCAGCGTGAGGCCGTGGCCGCCTGCAGCCAGTCGGTGATCGAGACGCAGACCACGGGCAGCTTCTTGAACTGCTTCTTGACCTTCTTGCTCACGGAAAACTCCAAGTGCCACGCACCACCGGCACCACGAGGGGCGCCGGGTCGCCAGGGGTTGGCGACGGGGACAGTGAGCACCGGGGCAGCGATCGACGGCAACCCTGCTGTGGAGCACCTGATCCGCTGGAGCAGAGAGCCGCTCAGCTGGGTCACGATGGGCCGTCTTGCACGCGTGATTATGCGCGTCAGGCGTACACGCATGAGCAGCGCCAAAGAGACTGCCGCAGCCGCCGGCTAGCACCGACCACGGCGGCCAAAGTCCACCCTTACGGCCCACGTCGGAGCCAGGTTCGAGAGGGCCGAACGAGTGAGGCGGTGCGCTGAGGACACCACCGCTGCATCGTCGCAGGATGCTCCTCAACGCCGCCGACTCAGCGAGAACCGATACCCACCGATCATAGTTAATATGCTATTGTTAACGCACCGGTGATGGGGACAGCGACCCCTCGCCGCACCAGCGACACCCTCAAGGAGCCCCCGTGGCCAGCACGACGGCAACCTCACGGCACCCACATCTCATGCCTTCCCCGCAGGTCGACATCAGCCCGACCACACCCCAGCCAGCCCTCACCCTCGTCCCCACCCTGGCCAGCGCCCGCACCATCGACCTGTGCGCCGGCCCCGCCGGCTGGGAGGAAGGCGTACGCATCCTCGGCGGCGCCGCCCTGCTCGACGAGCTCGCCATCCTGGGCATCGAGCTCAACGCCGACGCTTGCGCCACCGCGCGCGCCGCCGGCCACCACCGCCTGCAGGCCAGCATCACCGACATGGATCCCACCCAGGCGCTCGCGGCCACCGGCCTGATCGTCTCCACCCCCTGCCCCACCCTCAGCAGCAGCGGCAAGCGCACCGGCCTGGGCGAGGACTACGGGCGCGCGCTGGATGCCATCACCTGCTTCGGCGCCGGCTGCGGCTGCGAGTACGCCACCCTCACCTCGCGGGTGGTGGACCCGCGCACCGCGCTGGTCGTCGAGGCCGCCCGCTGGGCCCTGACTATGCCGAGGATCGAGTGGATGGCCTGCGAGCAGGTGCCCAGCGTGGAGTACCTGTGGGAGGACTTGGCCGCCGAGCTGTACGCCGCCGGGTGGGAGTGGGTGGATGTGCTCACCTTCGACGCGCTGCAGCACGGCACCGCCGCCCGCCGCCGGCGCAGCTACCTGATCGCCCGCCGCTACGTGCCCGGCACGGTGCAGAGCCCGGACCTCGGCGTGCCCCTGCCGCCGCGCACGATGGCCGGCGCGCTGGGCTGGGGCCCGGGCGAGTACGTCATCACCCGCGGCAACCGGCGCCCGACCGGCGGGAACGCCTTCAGCGCCGACGGGCCCTCCTGGTGCCTGACCGGCAAGGCCCGCACCTGGCAGCGCCGATCCGACGGGCTGCGCCTGAGCGCCCAGGAGGCCGGGGTGCTCAACGGCTTTCCGGTCGACTACCCCTGGACCGGTTCGCGCACCGCGCAGTTCCAGCAGGCCGGCGACGTGGTGTGCCCGCCGGCCTGGGCGGCCGTCCTGGGGGCAGCGCTCGGCGTCGACTGGTGCGCCCCGGTCAGCGCTTAGGCTCAGGCCACGGCCGCGCGCGAGCAGTTCGCCCTCAGCAGCTGAGGCACCTCCATCTGCCATCGGGCTGCTCGCCGACCTGGTGAGTAGCCGCCCCCGCGAGCGCCCCCCTCTTCCGAGACCTCTGGAGACCACGACATGAGCACCAGCACCCCGCACGACCGAGAGCACCGCCGCCAGCACGGCCAGCAGCGCAGCCAGCAGCGCAGCCAGCAGCACAGCTGGCAGTACGTGGCCGCCGACGGCAACTACGGCGACGCCAGGGACTTGCGCTTCCTGCCCACCCCGGTGCAGATCACCGGCGACGGCATCGACGCCGTCGACGTCGATGCCGGCTTCGCCTCCGCCTTCGACCCCGAGAGCGAGAGCGCGGTCACCGGCTGGGCCGCGACCCACGGCGTGCACCAGGTGCACGTGCTCGTGTGCATCGACGACAAGGACACCCACATCACCGTGCACCCCGATGAGGACGACGCCCTGGAGGCGGTGCGCGCCAACTACGTCACCGCCAAGGACGGAGTCGTCAGCGACGAGGAGCTGCTCGACTTCTGCCACCGCCAGGGTCTGCTGGTGTACCTGCGGTGCACGCCAATCCCCTTTGTAAAGTGACAATCTGACCGAGGCGCATCACTCCGCGCCTGCCCTGGTCGACGGTGGGCGGTCCAGCAGCTCCGAGACGTCGAAGTGGTGGGTCTGTCGACTGCCGTCCTCACCACTCACCCGTAGGACGCCCTGCCCGAACTGCGGCAGTGCCTCGGCGTGGGCCAACCCCAACTCCAGGCCAGCGCTGTCGGGGTAGGGCAGTTGCATGATGCTGGTGAACCCGGCAAGGATGTTCAGCACCCAGTCCTTGGGCGGATCCATCGCTGCGGCCAGGTGCACGAAGTGGTCGGGACTGTCGTGCACCTGGAGGGAGGGTGCAGCGGCGAACATGGGACGGAGCACGACCTCGGTCGCCTCGTCAGGCCGCCGCAGGACCAGGCGCAGGAGGACGTCACCGGCTTCCACCGGGCCCTCCTGGCGCCACTCCGACAGCACGGGCATCTCCGGTTCGGCTTCGACGACGGTGGATCCGAGAGGCAGTTGCACCATGTTGATCACGTGCAGGAAGCGATGCTTGTCCATGTTGGAGAGCCAACGAAGCCGCTCCAGCGGATGGGCGCTCGCGTCGGCGTCCCAGTGGAAAGGTTGAGCCTGCTCGATCAACTGCCAGACGTCAGCAGGAACGAGCTCCTGTAACTCCTTGGCGTGGTTCTTGAAATCCCGCCGAGAAGCGTCGATCGGGAACTGGATGCGGCTAGGCCGCTCTGGCTGTCCGGAGTGGGCGTTCACAGCGGCCCAGAACGCGTGATCCAACGCGCCGCGCAGGTTAGTCAAGACGTCGCCGATGAGCACCGACCATCGTTCCGGGATGGGATGCTCGATGCGCAGCCGCCACTCCACCTGCAGGCCGCGTTCGTAGAAGGAGCTCACCCGGTCACTGCGCTCGTAGCGGTGAGGGTCCGAGGCTTGCCACTCACGGGTGGCTCTGGCCAGGACGTTGGCGTGCTCGACCGCACGCGCCCACTTCAACCATGCCGAACGCAGGGGCGAGGACGCATCATCAGCCACCACTGGTCGACCCTTCCATCGTGTCATCCCCCTTCTTCATGCCGCAGAAGTAGCGCACAGGAGCAGTAGGCACCGACCACCCTGCACCGGCATCATCGGGCGCTCGGCGTCGTTGGCGCATCACCCAGGGGGTACAACTCGCTCTGGAGGTGCGACAGGCCCACCCGGCGCTCTCCGGTGAGCCAGTGCAGCGGCGCCTGGTCGGCGCGCGCTCGGACTTGGTCGACCTTGGCGGCCCGCTCGGCCGCCTCGGCGCCCGAGCTGTGCAGGGACAGGTGCACCACGGCGCCGTCGGCTGCTTCGCGGCCCACCAGGACCTGCACTTGAGCCCGGGCCGCGTCGGTGGCCAGCAGGTAGTCAGTCTGCACCTTGCCGCCGGGAGTGCAGCCGAGGCGCTCGACGACCTCCACGGTGCTGGCCGCTAACCGGAGAGTCAGCAGTCGGCGCACGATGAGCGTCTCGGAGCACTTGAACCGTGCAGCCAACTGCGGCAAGGCGGTACCGGCCTCCCAGCCGGCGGTGAGCGCGACATCGTCGTCCTTCAGCCACACGGGGCCGTCGGTGTTGGCGCGCAGCGGGGTGCGCCAGTCGTAGTGCTCGTCGGCGAGCAGCTGCTCGCGCAGCCACGCCAGCCGCCGCACCTTGCCGCCCTCAAGGGGGGCATCGGCCGGGACCATGCGCGCAGCCTGCGTCCGGACTGCGGACTCCCTGCGCTGAAGATCAGCGGCGATGTCCGACAGTGGCAACCCGGCACGCAGTCCGGCCACCAGACGCGCCCACTCAGGCTCGCTCCAGCTTTCGTAGGCGCGCGCCGGACCGGCCTTGACCGAGGCATCCGCCTCCTCCTGCGCCGAGCTGGGCTCGCCGACCGTGGCGGACTCCTCGTCCTGCACGTCGTCTTGCACATCGTCCCACCCCTCCTTTGGAGTGTCATCCTGCTTGTGGTCCTGCGCGGAGGTGCGCGCTGCCGCTACAGCATCAGCGGTGCCTCGGCGGGCCTTGCTGGCCAGCACCTGCCGCCAGGGGTAGTCACCGGCCTGCAACTGCTGCACCAGCCAGGCCCGGCGCCCCGAGGCGGCCGCCGGCACCTGGCCGCTGGACTAGCGGGAGCCGGCCGGGGGCACCATTCGCTCCATGCGGCTGGTGATCGCCCCTCGCGAGCGCCGGTGAGCGATGGCGATGTCGTTCACGCTGGTGCCTGCGATCAAGGCAGCGATCAAGCGGGCGTCCTCGTCCTGGCTCCACGGCGTGCCCTGCGCGTCCACGCAGGCCCCCGACTGCTCCTCGCTCATGATCGGGAGTGTGGCGCAGTCCTCGGACACGGCCTCCCCGCAGCCGGCGGGGCAGGCACGATGAGCCGATGAGCATGCAAGGACTGCGGGCCCTACCGGACGGCTCGGCCGGGGACTGGATCGCCGCCCGGCTGCGCGGCTTCGGCAGCACGGTGGCGTGCACGGTACCCACCGGCTTCGCCGCCTACGCGCGCATCCTGCACCCCGTCGACTTCTTCCCCGCACCCCCCTCGACGTCGCCGACGCCGGCACCGGCGAGCGCCGCGTCGGCCCCCGTGGCCGAGACTTCCGCGACGCAGGTGGGGACGGCGCCGGCGGGGACGGCGCCGGGCGAGCTGGTGCCGCAGCAGGCGAGGCTGACGTGGGCGCAGGTGTGCCGGCGCACCGGGCGCACCCCCCACGCCCTCATGCAGTGGCGCTCCATCACCACCCCCATCGCCACCCCCGCCCCCACGCTGGCCGGCGGCGAGCCGCGGCTGCCTGTCACCGACGAAGGCCTGTGGGAGGAGGTCAGCGTCCAGGAGGGCACCTTGGAGCCGGCCGCCCTGGCCGCGCTGCTGGACGTCCTGGCCCCCTTCACCGGTGAGCAGGAGTGCTGCCACGCCCTGTGGGAGGGCTACGGCTGGCTGCACGGCCCTCCCTCCTTCGTGCTCTTCGCCTACGCCGACAGCGAGGGCGGCTCTCCCCCGCCGCCACCGCAGCCGGCGCCGGTGCCAGAACAGCTGCGCCGGGCCCTGGCCGCCCCGCGCCTGATGCTGCCCGGACGCGACTACCTGCTCTTCACCGGCTCGCTGCGCGCGGCGATGAGCATGGGGCACCAGGTCACCGAGGACTGGTTCGATCCGCAGTCGCCGAACCTGCTGTGGCCGCTGGACCGCTCCTGGTGCCTGGCCAGCGAGATCGACTTCGACTCCACCCTCATCGGCGGCTCCGCCGAGCTGATCGAGGCCGTGCTGGCCGCGCCCGGCTTGGAGGCGTGGGAGGTCACCGAGGACGACGACCTGGGCTTCTTCGCCGACACCCTGAACACCTGAGCCCACCGCGGTCCCGGCCACCGCTCCTCGCCGCCCTCGCCGCCCTCGCCGTCGTCACCGACCTCGCCATCGGGTGCGCGACCACGACGGGCAGGGCTCGTGAAGACCCCGAGCAGCACGCTCCCGGCCACACCGCAGCCGCCGGGAGCTGCGCGAGAGTGCCGGCGTGGAGATCCTCCTGCTCGCCGCCCTGGCTGCGCTGCCGCTGGGCGGCCTCGTGGTCCTGCTGGCCCTGCTCGTGGCGCTGACGGCCTCCCCGCGCCGCCCGCCCGTGCTGGCCAGCGCGCTGGTCGGCCTGCTCCTGCTGGGCGCCTGGGTCGTCATCACCGCCGCCGGCGGTGTGCGCGCGGATGAGACGGGGACCAGCTCCAGCATCTTCTCCGACGTCGGCTGGCTGGTCGCGGCCGTCGCTGCGGCCGTCGGCTCCCTGGCCCTGCACGTCCGCAGCACCGGGCGCTTGCGACGTAGTGCTTCCTGAGGGCACGGGCGCGAAGACATCGAGGCATCGGGTCCACGGTGTCGATCGCCCGCCTGTGCTGGCCAGCGTGCTGGTCATGTTGTGGCGCCGGGTGGGCGAAGACGGGGAAGTCGCGCGCTGAGCACCGCAGTGACGACACTGCACTGACGACGCTGCCGAGAGCTGTGCGGATCGCGTCCGGACGCACGACGGCCGCCGGGTCGAGGACCCGGCGGCCGTCGTGCTGCCCGAACGTGCTGATCGACCCGGCAGTCGCCTCTCGGCGAGTGGCCACTCGAGGTGGCTGAAGGTGAGGCCCGGGGACATGCAGCAGGTCGATCACCCCCTACAAGCACCAGCACCGCCGCGGCATTCCCCTGCGCAGCTCTCCCCCACCTCCCCCTCCAATGTCTTGCGTCCGGCTGCCGGTCGCACCGCCTTCGCTCCCAGATGGGAGCGCAGGTGGAGGCCGGCGTGGTCCGGCGTGGTCCGGCGTGGCGGCCGCGGCCGTGCCGCCGCTGCTGTCGGCGTCAGCCTGTAAGAGTGGAGAGGTGACGACGTGGCCCTCCCCGCGCCGCCGCGTGAGCGCTGCGGCTGCAGCCGGCGCCGTGGCGGCGGTCCTGCTCGCCGGGTGCACGTCCGGCACCTCTACAACCGCGGCCAGCTCCTCGTCCGCAGGTGCGAGCGGCACGAGCTCACCGGCCAGCCCTCCGCCGGATGTACCCGCCCCCGCTGCCACCTCCGTCCCCGCTGAGCCGCCCGCGAGCGCCGCACCCGCACCCGCAGCCGGGGCGCCGGCCGGCGGCACGCAGGCGCAGAGCGCCCTAGCCATCCTGGAGACGCTGGAGGTGAAGGGCCGGGCACCGAAGACCGGCTACAGCCGTGATCAGTTCGGCGACGGCTGGATCGACACCGACCACAACGGCTGCGACTCCCGCAACGACGTCCTGGCCCGCGACCTCACCGACGAGAGCTTCAAGCCCGGCACCCGCGACTGCGTCGTGGCCACCGGCACCCTGGCCGACCCCTACAGCGGCACGACCATCACCTTCGTGCGCGGGCAGGACACCTCCTCAGCGGTGCAGATCGACCACGTCGTGGCCCTCTCCGACGCCTGGCAGAAGGGCGCCCAGGGCTGGGACGCGGCCAAGCGGGTCGCCTTCGCCAACGACCCTCTGGAGCTGCTGGCCGTCGACGGTCCCTTGAACGGGCAGAAGGGTGATGGGGACGCGGCCACCTGGCTGCCGCCCAACCGCGCCTACCGCTGCAGCTACGTCGCACGGCAGGTGGCGCTGAAGGCCACCTGGGGGCTGTGGGTGACCGCCGCCGAGCGCGACGCCATCGCCGGGGTGCTGGCCTCCTGCCCGGACCAGCCAGTGCCCATCAGCCCGGCCGCGGCGCCAGCCAGCGGCGGGGGCAGCGCAGCACCGGCACCCGCAGCACCGGCACCGGCTCCTGCAGCACCGGCTCCTGCAGCACCGGCACCTGCCCCGGCACCTGCCGCGCCTGCTCCAGCCGACCCGCCATCCGCTGTCCCCGAACCCGCGGCCGGTGCGGGGACGGATCCGGACTTCGGCACCTGCAAGGCTGCCAACGCCGCCGGCTACGGCCCCTACGTCCAAGGCCAGGATCCCGAGTACGGCTTCTACCGCGACGCCGACGGTGACGGCACGGTGTGCGAGTGAGCCAGCAACCACCCGCCAGGCCGTTCGTACCAGGGCCCGCCGTACCAGGGCCGGGGCAGCCGGCGGCGCTGCAGCGGCTGCTGACGCTGCGCCAGTACCAGCAGAACGGCCTGCGCGCCCCGCACAAGCCGCTGCTGGTGATGCTCGCCCTGGCTCGGCTGCTGAGCACCGGCACCAGCGCGATCACCTGGCTGGAAGCCCGCCGGGAGCTGGCCGCCCTGATCACCGAGTTCGGCCCCACCAGCAAGACCAACCCCGTGCAGTCGGCGGCCTACCCCTTCACCCGGCTGCGCTCGGACGGCTTCTGGACGCTTACTCCCGACGTGCCCATGGACCGCGTCAAGCCGCTGGAGGAGCAGGCGGTCGTCGGCCGGCTCGAGCCCGCGCTGCAGGCATGGCTGCTGGCGCACCCGCACGTGGCGCTGCAAGCCGTGCACGAGCTGGCCAGCACCAACTTCGCGCCCACCGTCGCACCCGACGTCCTGGCCGCCATCGGCCTGGACGCGGACACCCTGCAGTTGCCGCAGCTCGACGAGCGCAGTGGCACGGACAGCACCTCTGCCACCCCTGGCGCACCTGACGCACCCGGTGCGGCGGAGGTGCTGGCCGACGACGCGCGCCGCTCCCCCACCGAGCGCAAGCGCAGCGCCGCCTGGCGCCGGGAGGTGCTGCAGGCGTGGGAGCGCTCGTGCGCGTTCTGCGGCTTCGACGGGCAGCTGCTGCACGCCCCCGTCGGCCTGGAGGCCGCGCACGTGCGCTGGTTCCAGTTCTCCGGCCCCGACGAGGCCGACAACGGCCTGGCGCTGTGCAGCCTGCACCACAAGCTCTTCGACCGCGGCGTGCTGGGCGTGACGACTCAGCTGCGGGTGCAGGTCTCCGCCGCCTTCACCGCCCGCTCCGCCGCTGCGCGCAGCGTCTACGAGCTGCACCAGCGCCCGCTGGCGATGGATCGGCCCGGGCGGGTGCCGCTGGCGGCGGAGCACCTGCGCTGGCACCAGCGGCAGATCTTCAAGGCACCGGCTCTGCCCTGAGCCGAGCAGCCGAGCTGAAGCCCTCAGCCCGCGCGTTATGACCACAGCCATCGCCACAGCCATCACGACCGTCATCACCACCGTCACGACCGACGCCGTCGCCGCTCACCTCTTCGACAGGTGAGCGTCAGCAACGCACGGGTCCCTGCGTTGCTCCCAACGTGTGAACCGAAGGCCTCGCCTGCTCCACGTAGGTGAATCGGCCGGGGAGTTCCATGCCCTTGGTTGGAATTAACAGAGTGAGAGCAGTTTCGGCAGCGTTGAAGCGCCGGCCGCGCACCCTCACGCACCGGCGCCGCTAGCCACTCCGCTGCCACCAGCACGCTCTGGCCGCAGCGGTGCAGGACCACCTGGACGGCGCAACGGTCAGCGCCGGTCTCACCCGTGAAGTACCCGGGTGGGGAGCACCTGAGCGTGCAGCGCCCGGGCAGACCTCGATGCGAGCCGGCGCAGGTGCTTCCGGTTGCGCGAGCGGTCGCCGCCTGCACCCACGCATCCCCGGGCAGACGCTCGAGCCGCCAGCTCAGCAGCTGTGCGCGAGATCCAGCCGGCCAGCCCCCGGCGGTTTGCGGCTGGCGCTTGAGGATCGGCCGCGCATCGCCGGGCTCTTCACGGCTCACCTGTTCAGCCGGTACGCCCGGTCCGCGCTCTGACCTAGTAGGAGTGCAAGGCCTGACGAGGAGGGCGCCACCAGGACTTGGTGGCGCCCTCTTCGTCGTCCGCGGCCTGCACACACCGGCGCGCCACGGCGCACCGGAGGCGCCGTGCAGCCGCACCGCCATCACCTGCACCGCCACTACCCGAGCCGGCACCACACCCGGCGACCACCCACCCCTGAGGAGGATCTTCGATGTACCAGCCGCACCTCCAGCACCGTCCCCTGCCGCGCGTGAACGCCACGCCCGGCCAGCTGAACCGGCTGCACCGCGAACACGGGTGCCTGTTCACCACCACCGCCGAGCAGCAGGTGCGTGCCTGGCTGGGTCCGGGCCGTGTGCGCTCGGCTCCCGGCCCGGACCTGTCCGGTACCCACGAGGTGCTCGACGAGTGCGCGCGCGAGTTCCTGCGCTACTGCCCGCGTGGAGGTGTCTTCGCCGTGCGCTGGCACACCCTGCGGGTGGTGCACCACCCGCGCGAGTACGCCATTGCCCAGCTGAGTAGTGCTAGGGATGCCAGCACGTGCGCGCCCAGCGCCAGCCCCCTGCCGGGTAGGGGTCAGGGTGGCGGCGAGGCCGGTCGTCAGAGCGGTCGTCAGAGCGGTCGTCAGAGCGGCAAGGTCTTCACCGCATCCTTGACCGGCGGCACCCGGCACGAGCGGCGCCTCCTGCGCGAGCAGCTGCTGCAGGCGCTGGGCATGCCCATTCCGGGGCAGCGGCGGTGAAGCACCGCCGTGAGCACCGGCCGCTGCTGAGTGCCGCCCGGCGTGCGGGGTGGCGCGTGGTGGACACCAAGCACGGGTGCCTCGTCTATCCCGACGACCCGGGCCTGCCGGCCATCGCCGTCGGTGGCACCAGCAGCGACTGGCGAGCCGCTCGCAACGCACGCGCTCGCCTGCGCCGCGCTGGCTTGAAGACGCTGTGAGCTTCGCTCGACGTGGGGCACTCCGGTGAGCATCCGCTGCGCTCCTCCCGCACTGAACCGTGCGCTGCTCACCACGACGGCGCCCGCCCCGAGGTGAGCAGGGCCTGCAGGTCCCACAGCTGCAGCGCGCGGACGCTCACCCCGCGCGGGCCGGTGCGGCGCAGCCGGCCGCGCACCAGCAGCAGCGAGCAGCGCAGCAGCACCCGGTGGGGAGTGCCGGCCTGGACGTCGGCGAAGACGGTGACGTCGGCGCAGCCGGTGCCGTCGTCCAGGGTCAGGAAAAGCGCCGCGCGCCCGCTGCGCGTGGGCGGGCTCTGGGTGGCCACCCGCACCCCGGCGACCAGGACGTCGGCGTCGGTGCGCCGGGCCAGCAGCTGCTCGGCGGGCACGACGCCCCAGTCGGCCAGGCGGGGCAGGTGGGTGCTGAGCACGTGCTCGCTGAGGTCCAGGCCCATCACTTCCAGCTCGGTGCGCACCTGCTGCATCCGCCGGTGCCCCGAGGCAGCGCGGCCGTCGGGGCTCCCAGGTTCGTCGTCAATCGACCACCCAGTGGTCGAGGCCGTGGCCGGTGCTGAAGGAGCGGGCAAGAGGTGGCCGGCGTCGTCGATCGGCACGGCCAGCTGGACCGGCACGGTCGCCTGGCCGACGGCCGCGGGGGCACCGCTGGCGCCCGGGGCGCTGGTGCCCGGCGGCCGGTCCTGAAGGCCCTGGCGGGCAGGGCTCCTGCCGAGCTCCGGGGAGGCGCTGTGCCGGCGGGGGCGGGTGGCGTTCAGGTGCGCCAGCAGGTCCCCGCGGCTGAGCACCCGCCCCGTGCCGCAGCGGTGGGTGCCCACGCCCACCAGGGTGTCCAAGGCGCCGACCGCGGCCAGCCGGCGCAGCGTGGGCGCGTGCGGGCGGGCCCGCTCGATCAGGTCGTGCAGGTCGGTGAAGGGCTGGGCGGCGGCCAGGCGCTGGACCTCCTTCTCGTGGATGCCGTGCACCTGGCTCAGCGCCGCCCGGATGCCGGTGCGTCCGTCGGGCAGGACCTCGCAGCGCCAGGAACCGGTGGAGCGCTGCACGTCCAGCGCCAGCAGCGGAACCCGAAGGCGGCGGGCCTCGGCCAGCAGCAGCCGGCGCGGGTACATCCCCGGGTCGTGCTCGAGCAGCCCGGCCAGGAACTGCGCCGGGTGGTGGGCCTTCAGCCAGGCGGAGTGGTAGGTGGTCGCGGCGAAGGCCGCAGCGTGCGCGCGGGCGAAACCGAAACCGCCGTGCCCGGCCACGATCGCCCACACCGCTTCCACCGCTTCGGGTGCGTAGCCGCGCTCGGTGGCCGCGGTGCGGAAGAAGCGCTCCACCTCAGCGCGCTCAGCAGCGTCGGACAGGTGCCGGCGCAGCACGTCCGCGCGCGCCAGCCCGCAGCCGGTGAAGACGTCCAGGATCCGCATGACCTGCTCGTGGAAGATCGCCACCCCGTGCGTCTCCCCCAGGATCGGGGCCAGGTCCGGGTGCGGCAGGTGCACCCGGCGCCAGCCGTGGTGCCCCTCGAGGAACGGGGTGATCATGTCGTTGGCCATCGGGCCGGGCCGGAAGAGGGCCACGTCGATGACCAGGTGGGTGAACGTGGCCGGCTGGAACTTGCCCAGCAGTTCGCGCTGGCCGGGGGACTCGACCTGGAAGACGCCCAGGGTGTGGGTGGAGCGGATCAGCTCGAAGGTGGCCGGATCGTCCAGCGGCACGCGATCCAGGTCAGGTGCGCCGCCGACGCGGAGGAGCGCCGACTCGGGCGCTGCCGGCTGCGGCGCTGCCCAGGTGGGTGTTGCAGGTTCGGTCGTGACTGCCGGCCGGTGGGCTCTTGGCGGCGTGCTCCAGCGCGGGTGCGGTACTGCCTCGCGCGGGCCAGCACCGGAGCAACCGTGGGGCTCGCTGCCGGAGTCGCCGCCGGCCTCGGTGGTCGGCTCGCTGGGCGGCGGGGTGGTTCGTTCAATTTCACGCAGGGTGTGGGCGATGGCGGACTGCATCCGCACCCCCAGCACGTCCAGCTTGAGCCAGCCCATGGGGTCCATGTCGTCCTTGTCGAACTGGGACATGGCCAGGCCCTCGATCCCGCACGGCTGCACCGGAGTGCGGGCGGCCAAGCTGGCGTCGGAGAGGATGATGCCGCACGGGTGCAGCGAGGTGTGCCGCGGCAGGCGGTCCAGAAACGCGGAGGCATCCACCAGCAGGTCCAGCTGCCGGTCCGCGCGCACCAGCTGCGCCAGCTCGCGCAGTTCGGGGCGCTCGGCCAGCGCAGCGCGCAGACCCTTGGCGCTGACCCCGCGCAGGCTCTTGGCCACGTCGTCGATCAGCTCCTCGTCCACGCCCAGGGCCATGCCCGCGTCGCGCACCGCGCCGCGACCGCGGTAGGCCTGCGTCATCGCCATCAGCGCCACCCGCTGCGCACCGAAGCGCCGCGCGATGGCGCGGTAGACGTCGTGGCGGCGCGCGGATTCCACGTCCAGGTCGATGTCCGGCAGCGACTCGCGCCGCTCGGAGATGAACCGCTCGAAGAGCAGGCCGTGCTCCAAGGGGTCGACGTTGGAGATGCCCAGCAACCAGGCGACCACGCTGCCGGCCGCGGAGCCGCGAGCGGCGGCACGCACGCCCATGCCGCGCACCAGGCGAACGGTCTCGTGCACCGCCAGGAAGAAGGTGGCGTAGCCCAGGGCGTCGATGACGGCCAGCTCCGCGGCGACCTGGTCGATGACGCGCCGGCGGCGGGCGGTGGAGGCGCCGGCGTGGCGGTGCTCCAGGCCGGTGGTGCAGCGCTGGGCGAGCTCACCCATCGCGGAGCTCGCCACTTTGAGGACCGCCACCTCCGGGGTGCGCGCGGTCCCCCATCCCAGGTCCGCTTCCGGATCCAGCCGGCAGCGATCGACCACGGCGGCGGTGCCGGACAGCAGCATCCTCACCCCGTGCGCTCCCAGGTCGGCGGCTGCGGCGACCTCGACGGCGATGCGCTGCATCGCGGCGGTCGGCTTCAGCCAGGCCTGCGCGTTCGGGGAGAGCAGGGAACCGCGCAGGTGCCCCCCGAACGGATCCCCCGCCGACGTGGCCAGGGCCGGCGTGCTCGTCCCTGGCAGGTGGGCGCCTCCTGGCGCTGGCGGCGAGGTGCGTGCCCGGGTGCCGGTGCGCCGGGGGGCGTGCAGGTCCTCCAGCGCGCGCAGGGCCGCGACCGCGTCGCCCAGGTCGGCGCTGATCGTCTCCCCGGGGTGCAGCAGGCGCACCGCGTTGGTCAGCACCACCGGGATGCCGGCCTCGGCGGCGGTGCGCAGCATCCGGGCGGCCACCGAGATCGAGCGCGGGTGCCCCTCGACGGTCAGGTGGCACACGATCTCCGCGGCCAGGACGCGCGTGGGGGCGACACCGGCGGGTAGCAACGAGCACCAGCGAGCCCAGGCGGCGCGCGCCAGCCGGGTGCGTCCGTTGGCCAGGGCACGGCCGACGTCGGTGTCCGCGCCCAGCAGCACGCTGAGCACCGCCTCCTCAGCACCCGTCGGCGCGTGGCTCTGCTCGGCTCGGCTTCCGCCTTCCCGGTCGTGGTGTTCTTCCGCGGTTGCGGCGCTGGAGGTCGAGCCGGCGCGCGGGGCGGGAGGTGGGGTGTTCAAGGCCCGCGCCGGCTGAGCGCGTGTGATCGCCGGCATCGGGCGTGTCACCGGCGCCGTGAGCTCCTGTGCATCGGCGCTCCGTGCGGTGCGTGCGCCGGTGCCGTGCGCTGCGGTGGTCAGGTGGCACAGGGCCGCCCAGCCCGCTCCGCCGGTGCGCCCGTGGGCGAGCACCACCACGCGGCTGGGTGAGGCGTGTCGGCGCGCGCCGGCCAGCGCCCCGGCACGGTGCTCACCGAGAGCGTCGGAGACGCCGGAGGCTGGCTCGTGGGCGGGTGCTGCGGCGCTGTCGGGCTCCTCCACGAGGGCGAAGTCCACGCCGGCGATGGCGTCGATGCCTGCGGCGCGGCATGCGCCGACGTGCTGGATGAGCCCGTGCATCCCGTCGCGATCGGTCAGCGCGGCCGTATCGGCTCCGTCGGCCAGCGCTGCGGCCACCAGGTCTGCCGGGGAGGCGGTGCCGTAGTGGTAGCTGTAGCTGCTGGCCACGTGCAGGTGGGCGAACGACATGCGCCGCCGTCAGCCTGTGCTCGACCCGCCCCGTCCGTGCGCGCTGGAGACAACCTGCCCGGGGAAGACTCCGCTGACGTGCTCGAGTCGCATCGAGGTGTCAGTGGAGGAGAGGCTGCCGCCGCCGCTTGCACGGTCGGGGCAGTGTTGTGCGGATCGCTCACCAGGAACGTGCGTGAGGAGTTCAGTGGGCTCCGGGACGGAGTCCTCGGGGAGGTCGGTGAGCACCTCGTCGAGGTGCTCACCGCCGTGGGCGCCGGCAGCCGCCTCCGCGCTCACCAGGTCCATGTGCAGGACCTGCCAGCCGGTGGAGCGGCGCACCGCGTCGAGCAGGACCGCGGCGGCGCTGCTGTGCTCGTAGGTGGGCGCATCGAACGCATCGAACGCATCAATCTTGTCGATCCCGTCAAACGCGTCGATCTCGTCGGCGCTGTCGTCGGTTCTGGTGGGTGCGGCCTGCTCACCCGCGGCGGTGCGGCAGCAGCGGCAGGCCGCGTCGACGCAGGCGCGGGCCTGCAGCTGCCAGCGCTCCACGTCCACCAGGTCCACCAGGTCCACCAGGTCCGACGGAGCCTCCCGCACGGTGCTCGCGCCTGCGACCGTGACCCCGGCCTGCGAGGCAGCGGCAGACGTCTGAGCGCCCCTGTGGCCGTGACCGCTGCCGGTGGTGGGCAAGCGGCGCAGGCTGCGCCACCAGGGGATGGCGGGACGCTCGTGCCAGCGGTGGGCGTGGTGCACCACAAGGTGCCGGCCGTGCAGCAGCACTGCGACCGGAACTCCGGCGTCCTCGACGATGTGCGCCTCGCTGGACACCAGACCTCCCCCCCGCCTATCGAACGCGTGTTCGACTGGCTTGGGAGCTTAGCGACCTTGGTGCGCTGGGCGTCAAGCCGAGACACGCCGGGTTGAGCCGACGGCGCCCGTGCGGGCCGCATGAGGCGGTCCATAGGAGCGCCTCAGGCGCCCGGAGGTCATGGTCCGGCGGCCACGCCCCGGTGAGGGCTGGGTACCGCGCTCGAGGTGGTGCGGCACTGGCGGGTCAAGCGAGGGCGACAGGAGCCCTCTCGTCGGCCGCCATGACGTAGAGGATCTTGTGGTCGGCGGGGATCTGCGCGCGCAGCTCGGCGATGGCCTCGGCGCTGGTAGCGGCGTCGATCACCACCCGCACGGCGTCATCGGCGTCGGCGGGGCGGTGGGCAAGCAGCCAGCTCATGAGCTCCAGTGTGCCCGGAGCCCACCCCGCGTCCGCACAGCGCCACCGACGTCGGCGGATCTGCCGGCGCCCCATCCGCCCCGTCAGCGCCGCCCCGACCCGGACGGCCGCGGACGGCGGCGCGTTCACCACTCATAGACGGGCAATTGCTCGTGCCGTTCACCGTCGGCGTCGAAGTTGATCCAGAACACGTCCGAGCCCAGGACGCGGGCCAGACGCAGGGCGGCGAGCAGGTGGGGAAAGCTCTCACGCAGATGAACCGTCTCACCCTCGAAGGCCTCCGCAGGCTCCTGGCTGACGTGGACCCACAGGCCGTGCTCATGAGCGATGACTCGAGGTCCACTGCCGTGAAGCTGGTGTGCGGCATCGTGCATCTCGCGAGCGCCGAGGTGTGCGGTGGAGAGATCGAGGTATCTACCGATCACGGGGTGCTCCGGTTTCGAGGTGTGCCGGCAGTGCGGGCGGTCGCGGCCGGGTTGGCCGGGCCGGCCGATCCACCGGCGGGCGTGGCGACCAACGAGATCCGTGAGAAAGGTTGACCAGCACCGCCTCTGGACACTCGTAACAATAGCGCATTAACGATGCGGGCGCCACAGAAAGTTCCGCCCACTCATCACACACGAGGTTGCACACACCTCGTTAGGCTGCTATGGTTGCATTACTGCGGCACCGGGACAGCGACCCGGAGCCGCGGACGAACCAGCCCAGCGACGATGGAGAGCCACCGATGCGCAGCACCCAGCCGTCCCCCCAGCCGTCCAGCGTGAACTCCCAGACCGCGTCATCGGCACTGAGCCTGACGACGTTCCTGCGCGTCTCGGCCGCCGCCATGCGCGTCGGCATCGTGCCGCTGTGGTGGGGCGACGCCGGTATCGGCAAGACGAGCATGGCGCGCACCCTGGCCCGCCTGGACGGCGGCCGGTGCGAGGTCGTGGAGCCGTACAAGCACACCGCGATCGACCTGCAGGGCCTGCCGCACGTCAGCGCCGACGAGCACGTGACCCTGATCCCGCCCGCCTGGGCCGTGCGCGCTGCGGCCGGGGAGACCACGCACCTGCTGATCGACGAGGTCACCATCGCCGGTGACGCGCAGAAGGCGCTGCTGTCGGTGGCCCTGGACCGTCGCGTGGGGGACTTGACCCTGCCGAGCGAGGTCAAGATCATCGCCGCCGCGAACCCTCCGGAGCTGTCGGTCGACGGTGACGACCTGCCCGGACCGCTGGCCAACCGCTTCCTGCACCTGGACTTCCCCACCGGCGCTGAGGCGTGGATCGCCGGTATGACGACCGGCTGGCAGTTGCCGGCGGGGGCCTTCGACGGCCTGCCGGACCCGACGCCCGAGCGCCGCGCCGTCACCCGCGCCGTGGTCACCGGGTTCATCCGCCAGTTCCCGGCCCTGCTGCACGACCGCCCCCACGGCCAGCCCGACAAGGAGGGGCGCGCCTGGCCCTCGCACCGGCAGTGGGAGCGCGTGGCCGACGTGCTCGCGGCGCTGGGACCGTGCCCCTCCGACCCCGAGGGCACCGAGGCGGAGACGGTGGCCGTGGCCGGGCTCGTGGGCCAGGGCGCGGCGCAGCAGTTCATGGCCTGGCGGCGCGAGGCAGACCTGCCCGACCCCGACGAGGTCACGCGCGAGCCGGAGAGCATCGCGTGGGCGGGCCTGCGCGACGACGTCGCGTGGGCGATCCTCAACGCCGTGGTCACCCTGGCGGTGCAGCGGGGCACCGTGGTGGCCTGGAAGGCCGCGTGGGGGCCGCTGAGCGTGGCTGCGCAGGCGGGCCGTCCCGACCTGGCCGCCGCGAACGTGCGCAACCTCATGGCCGCTCGACCCAACAACACGGTGCCGCCCGCCAGCGCCCGCAAGCTGATGGGCGCGCTGACCGAGGCCGGGGTGCTGCCGTCGAACTTCACCGACGCGGCGGTGGCGGCGTGAGCGCGGCGGTCAGCGCCGAGGCTCCCGGCGCGCAGGCCAGCGGGGCGCAGGTGCCCAAGCTGCGTCCGCTCACCGACGACGAGCACCAGGCGTTCGCTCTGGCACGGCTGCGCACCTTCGAGCACCTGCCGTACTTCCAGCACGCGATCCTGGCGCTGCGTCCGCTCGCCGCCGAGGGCCTGGGCACCTTCGCCGTCGATCGGTACTGGCGCCTCTACATCGACCCGCAGAGCCTGCGCGAGTGGGGCACCGCCGAGGCCAGCGGGGTGCTCGGCCACGAGGTCGAGCACATGGTGCGCGACCACGCCGGACGCGGGGAGGTGATCGGCTCGCACCGCCACCCCCTGGCCTGGAACTACGCCACCGACGCGGCGATCAACCCCGGCCTGCTCGCGCAGTCGGTGCCGCTGCCTGAGGGGGTCATCACCCCCGAGGCGTTGGACCTGGCTCCCGGGGGGTTCGAGGAGTCCTACTTCCAGCAGTTGTGCGCGAGCCTGCCCCCCGACGAGAGCGACGAGGGCGAGGCCGGGTGCGGCTCCGGCGCAGGAGGACCGGCGGCGGGCTGGGAGCTGGGGCAGAGCGATTCGGGGCCCGAGGGGGTGGCCGCGCCGGTGGGACCGGCGCGCGGGGACCTGATCCGCCGCGCCACCGCACAGGCGGTGCGCGAGCACGCCGCCAGCGGGCGCGGAACGGTCCCGGCCTCCCTGGCGCGCTGGGCGGAGGACCAGCTGCGGGCACCGGCGCTGGACTGGAAGCGCCTGCTGCCCGCCCTGGTGCGCCGGGCGATCCACTACCAGGCGGGGCGGCGGGAGCAGACGTTCGCACGGCTGCCCCGCGTGCGCGTCCCCGGCTTCATCCTGCCCGGGGCGCAGGACCGGCAGATCACGGTCGCGATCGTGGCGGACACTTCGGCGTCCATGAGCGCGGCGCACCTGAACGCGGCGGTGGCCGAGGTGGGCGGGGTGGTCCGCGCAGCGGGCATCCGTGGGCGCGGTGTGCCCGTGCTGGCTTGCGACACGGACGTGGCCGCGACCACGCACGTGCGCCGCCTGGCCGGTCTGGGCAGCAGCATCGACCTGGCCGGGGGCGGCGGGACGGACATGCGTGTGGGGATCGCCGCTGCCGAGGCGCTGCGCCCGCGACCGGACGTGATCGTGGTGCTGACCGACGGGTACACCCCGTGGCCAGCCACGCCGACGCGGGCGAGCCTGATCGCGGGGATCATCAACTCCACCGGCGAGGTTCCGGTGGCACCCGACGGCGGCAACCCGTACGCGGTGCCGTCGTGGGCGCACACGGTGGGCATCGCCACCGCCGACTGATCGGCGAGCCAGGCGGGCCGCGGCGCTGCCGGGGGTGCGACTACGGCGCGCCCCCGGGAGTGGCTGGCGCGGGGGTGGCCGGCCGCGGCCGGCGCCGGCCCGCGGACCACCTCTTGCTGCTCTATTCATAGTGCGCTAGTGTTTAGTCATGCAGTCACCTTCTGAGAGCACCGGCGCAGCCGCGCAGGAAGCGACCGCGCTGCATGCGCCCGCAGCCGTGACCGCAGCCCTGCGCGCGTACGCGGCAGCCGTGCTGGCCGGGACCGACTGCACGCTGGACGAGGTGACCGCGATCGCCTGCGGGGCGCGAGAAGCCGCGCAGGACAGTCCCCTGGCCGCGGTCGCCGATGCGCTGCGGGCCGGTTGGTCGGCCACCGAGCGCGTGCACGGCCAGAGCGACGGCGGCCAGCGCGCGCAGCACGACACCGAGCGCGGCGACGCGCCCGCCCCCCGCCCCGATCTCCCGGAGGACCAGCGATGAGCACCGCCCACTACGACCTGGCCGCGCGGCTGCGCGCGGCCAGCACCGCCCGCCCGGTTCCTCGCGCGGCGGCCTCCTCGATCACGCAGCTGCGCGCGCCGGTCGCGATCACCTTGCAGGCGCTGAGCGGTGGCGGTTTCGCGCTCAGCGCGACCACGCCGACGCCGGAGGCCGCGCCGCAGAGCTCCGCGAGCGCCGGGACGGGAGCCTGCGGCCCCGGTTTCCGCACCGAGCGGGCGCACGGCGCGGACGCGCTGCGCGCGCTGGCCGCCGTCGGCGTCGGGGTGGAGCACGCGCTGCCCAAGAGCCGGGTGCGCCTGACGGGTGCCGGCGGCGCTCCGGCGCAGCAGGCACCGGAGCACGCCGGGGCCGACGGCGAGGACGGCGACGATGAGCTGGTGCCGTCGTGGCGCACGCTGGTGGTGGCCGGCCACGCCACGCTGGCGATGCTGGGACACCTGGTGGCCGACGTGGCACCGGGCGGCCCCTGGGAGGCGCAGGCCGCGATCGTGGACTGGTGGCTGGCGCGCGCGGACCACCCCGGCAGCCCTTCGGTGCTCGTCGTGCCCAGCGCCTGCGCGCAGCGGTGGATCCTCGGGGAGGCGCCGGAGGCGGAGCGCACCTGGCAGACGTGGGAGCGCTGGCTGGGCACGGACTGCGTCGGCCCTGCCTCCGGTGCGCTCGGGCCGGGCAGCGGTGCCTCACCGGCCGCGCGGCCCGCAGGCATCGACGGCACCGGCGAGTCCCTGCTGCGCCTGGCGGCGAAGCTGGACACCGGCTCGCCGCTGCCCGGGGCGCACGCCGTGGTCGGGCGCGAGGACCGCTCGTGGACGTACCTGCTCGACCGGATCGCGGCCGGGGTCAACTTCCGCAAGGGCGACAACCTCGTGGAGGCGTCGATGGGCCTGACCACCCGCTGCCAGGCGGCGGAGCTGTGGGAGTCCATGCGCCTGCACGATCCGCTGGTGGCCGACCGCGCCCGCTTCGACGGCACCGTGCTGACCGGTCAGGTGTGCTGGGTGGCGGCCAGGGAACCGGAGTTCGAGGTGCTGGCCGACCGGCTCGTCAGCCGCTTCCGCGCCGGGCAGGTCGTCACCGGCACCTACGGCGCGTCAGGGTCCTGCGCCGGTGGGCAGTTCACCGCGACCGTCGTGGCCGCGCGCATCGGCCAGGACGGTCGCCTGGTGGTCACGCTGGGGCAGGTCGTGCAGCACAAGCTCAAGACCCGCGCCCTGGTGGTACGCCCGGGTGTGCGCGTGCAGGTGCGCCCGGAGCCGGTGGGCGCGCAGCAGCAGGAGCACGGCAAGCGCAACCTCAGCACGCGCTACCGCGATCGGGGCAACTGGATGGTGCGCGCCACTCCCCCGCCGCGCGCGCGCCGGGACGTGCCCTGGGACGTGCTCATGGCCGCCGCCGAGGACGACTGACCCGCTGAGCGGTGCGCTCGCCGGGCGCTGACCGGCGAGCGCACCGCTCAGGCCCCTGCTTCGACCAGGGACCCGGGTACCCCACCCGCGTCCACCCGTCCGATCCACCCGCACCCGATGATGAGAGAAGGCCAGCCGTGTCCGATGAGCAGCTGCAGGATCCGCCCCGCGAGCCTCGTCGCACCACGACGCCGGCGCGCGCGCAGGCGGGCGACCACGAGGCCGGCCACGAGGCGGCTGCTCGCCTCGAGCCGGCTGAGCTCGGCGCTGGTGGGCCGAGAGCGCTCGTGCACGCGGGCGAGCACGGTGCGTGGAAGCAGCTGGGCCTGTGCGCCCAGACCGACCCCGAGGCGTTTTTCCCGGAGAAGGGCGGCTCCACCCGCGAGGCCAAGCGCGTGTGCCAGGGGTGCGAGGTGCGCCGGGAGTGCCTGGAGTACGCGCTTGCCCGCGACGAGCGCTTCGGCATCTGGGGCGGGCTCTCCGAGCGCGAGCGCCGGCGGCTGCGGCGTCAGCAGCGAGGTGCTGCGTGAAGGGCAGCGCACCCCCCTTGCCGAACTAACTATAGTGCGCTAGTGTTCAGAGCATGAGGAAGCTCCCCGCCACCCGGACCCCGAGCGAGGACACTGCGGCGACGACGACAGCGGCCCCGGCCCCGGCTCCCACCGCCCCGACTCCCACCGCCCCGACTCCCACCGCCCCGGCTCGCGAGCACTACCGCAACCCCTGGCTGGCCCGCGCCCTGCTCGCCACCTGGTCCGGCGACCGCTTCGTGCAGATCGCTTCTCCGCCCGGGGCGGGCAAGACCACCTTGATCACCGAGCTGGCCGAGCAGCTGCTGCACCGCGCTGGGCTGCTGACGGCCGTGGCGGCGCAGACGCGCGCGCAGGCCCTCGACGTGGCCAACCGCCTGGGCAAGGTCATGGCCGCCACCGGCACGTCAGCCAGCGACGGCGCGGACAGCGACCCGCTCACGGGCACCCCCGAGGTCGCCCTGCTGGGCAAGGACAAGCACCGACCCAGCGGCCTGGCCGCGGACGTGGCCTTCATCAGCGACGCGGGCCTGCGCAACTACCGCGGCGTGGTCGTCGCCACCACCGCCCGCTGGCAGGTCACCAACCCCGCCGCCTGGCCCTGCGACGTGCTGCTCGTGGACGAGGCGTGGCAGGCCACCGCCGCCAGCCTGCTCGCCCTGGGCTCGCTGGCCCCGCAGGTCGTCTGCGTGGGCGACCCCGGCCAGATCCGCCCCGTCGTCACCGGCTCCGTGCACCGCTGGCGCACCTGGGCGGCAGGACCGCACCAGCCCGCCCCGGACGCCTTCGCCGCCCGCTACGGCGCCGAGCACGTCACCAAGCAGCGCCTGCCCTACACCTGGCGGCTGGGGCCGGAGACCACCGCCTTGATTCAGCCCGCGTTCTACCCCGACCTGCCCTTCACCTCCGCCCGCCCCGAGCGCTACCTGACCGCACCCGGTGAAGGCACCCACGAGCACGGGCAGCACGATCAGCACGGCGCGCGCCTGCCGGAGCTGAGCGCCCGCACCGTGGCGACCAGCGCGGGCCCCTCGGACCCCGCGCTGCCCGCCGCCGCCGCCGCGCGCGTTCGCGAACTGCTGCACTGTGCCGTGGTCGACGCCCAGCACCCCGGCGGGCGCCCCCTGACCGCGCACGACGTCGCCGTCATCACCCCGCACGTCGATCAGCAGTGCGCCGTCGCCGCGCACCTGGCCGACCTGCCCGGTGTGCTGTGCGCGACCACCAACGCCGCTCAGGGCCTCGAACGCGAAGCCGTCGTGGTCATCCACCCCCTGGCCGGGTACCGCGAGGCTCCCGAGTTCGCCGTGGACCCCGGCCGCCTGTGCGTGGCCCTCTCCCGCCACCGCAGCCACGCCACCGTCCTGTGCGACCCGCACACCTCCACCGTCCTGAACGCCGCGCAGCACGCCGACCCCGACAACACCGACCTGCTCACTCAGCAGCACGTCCTCGCTCACCTGCTGGCCCGCCGGTGAGCACCACCCGCCCGCGGTCGGGGACCGGTGCCCTGCCCCACCGCGTCGGGGCAGGGCACCGGTCCCCGACCGCCGGCCTCAGCACAAAAGGAGTCCTCGTGACCCCCACCCCAGCCGCCACCTCCACGGCGCGAGCGTTGAGCGGAGCTCGCGCCCGCCGGCCTGCCGGCGCCTGGCGCACGGTGCCGCGCGCCGCGCCGAGAGCGCCGGCGCCCCTGCCAGCGGCCGCGCACCGCGATGATGTGCCCGTGCCTCGCCGTGTCGTGCCCCGCTCCGGCCCCTCGCGCCTGCCGGCCCTCGATGCCGACCTCGCCCGGCGCTGGCGCTGGCAGGCCACCGTGGAGGTCCTGGCCGACCTGGGCGTCCTGGATCCGGGCGTGGACGCGGACTCCCCCGACGTCCGCGCCGTGGTCGGTGAGGTCGGGCCGGCTCGAGGCCGGCCCGCGCCGGAGTCGGCGCGCTTCCTGGCCGCCGTCAGCGCCGGCAGCACCGACGACGTCAAGGCGCGCCTGAGCGCCGCCGCGCAGCGCACCAGCCGCGAGGCGCAGGTCGAGCAGGCCGCCAACCAGGCCGTCAACCGCCTGGCGCTCTCGCTGAGTCTGTACGACGAGGTCCCGGTCCTCTACAAGAGCCTGGGGGTGGCGCAGCCGACGTGGCGCACCCGCGAGATCCGCGGCCTGGGCCTGGACCCCACCGCCGAGGCGGACAAGGCCTGGTACCGCGACGCCACCAGCGCTGAGCTGAGCGAGCGGGCGCGCTCCGCAGGCCTCGAGCACGTCGCCGGCGCCGGCGAGCAGCTGCCCGAGGCCGTGCGCGAGCTCATCACCACCCAAGCCCGCTGGGCCGGCGCCCGCCGGGTGCGCGACGCCCTGATCCGTGAGCTCTACCCCGAGCAGTGCAACCAGCCGCAGCTGCAGGCGCTCACCGGCCTGGGGCAGGCGCAGGTCTGGCAGATCATCAACCCCGACTTCCGCCAGCGCTGACCCCAGTCCTCCCCGGCGGCCTGCCTCCCCGGCGGCGGGCCTCGGCGCCCGCGGGGTGCCAAGCACGGCGCTGACACCTCTCGCACCACCCCCTACCGTCCACCTGCATCGTCGACCCCGCGCTCGAACGCCTCGGTCTTCGATCGCAGCGCGAAGGAGCCCGCGATGATCGACCCACCCTTGATCGAAGCGCTGACCGCCTCGGCCGGTTCATCACTGCTGCTCGTGGTGGGGATCCTCGCGAGCTTGATGCTGCTGTACCTGGCCGCCACGGCCGCGTGCACCGTCATCGCCCACCTCAGCTACCGGCGCGCGCACGCACGGGCGGCGATGGCCGACCCTGCCGCGTACCGCCTGCCCGTGACAGAGCGGGTGTGGCTGCGGCAGGCCGTGCGGGTCAGCGACGACAAGTGGCGGCGGATCACAGCTCTGGACCGGAAGCTGCTGCGCCGCCGCACCCGCGCCAGCTGGATGGCGCTCGGCGAGCTCGACGACATCTGCCGACGTGCCAGAGCTGCTCACGCTGGACACCTCGATGCCGACCAGCTGCAGCACCTGCAAGCTCTGGAGGCCCGGGAGCGCCGCGCGGTGCAGGCCGAGCGACGGCGTAGGCGCTCCCGGGACGGCCAACGTCGAGCGAGCACTCCGGTGGCCGTGAAGGTGCCCACCCTCAGGATCCAGAAGGACCTGCCGCAGGAGCTCACCGAGGACGCCGCCTGGATCCGCCGGACCTTCGACGAGCTCGCCGTGGCGCACGAGGACGGCCGGATCCAGTTGGACGCCCGGCAGGCCGCCGAGCTGGAGGCGCTGCACCGCGCGGTCGATGAGCTGTGGACGACCATCGTCGACCTGCCGGCAGACCTGCGTGAGCAGGCCGACGCCACCGGGAGCACACCGCTGCGCGACGCCACCTGCGCGCAGAGCCGACTGGCCCACAAGCTGCGTCAGGTTCGCCGGGAAGCCTGGGCGGGCACCACGGTCCGCGTGGACACGCTGCGGCGCTACGGAAGCGCGCTGGCACCCGTCAGCGCCTTGGACCTGGGAACCCCCGAGCGCTCGGACCAGGTGTGAGCGGGGTCGCCGGGTGCACCCGCCACCTTGCCTGCGCCCGGGCGGTCTCCTGACGTTGCTGCCGTAGCGTCGTTCCCGTGCTGCCTCCGCTTCAACTGACTGCCACGCTGCGCGAGGACGAACTGGTGCTGACGATGGCCAACGGCGCTGAGCACAGCCGGCTGCCCATCGACGACGGCATGGACGCCGCGGAGGCCTTGGAGCTGCTGGAGGCCGGCGCCATGCCCGTGCGGCTGTTGTGGTCGCACCAGGAGCTCGACGCGTGCCTGGAGCGCTACGGCTACGTCCGCACCACGCCCTGGCGGTACGGCCCCAGCGCTGACATCACCCACGCGTGAACGCCCTGATCTTGGCCAGCAAGCACCCGGCTCTCCGACGCCCGGGAGGAAGAGCCAGCCCTTCCGGCAGGGCAGGCGCCCGGCAGGGCAGGTGCCCGGCAACGCCGGGGACGCGGGCGCACGACGGCCGCCTGGTCCTTAGGACCCGGCGGCCGTTGACGTGCTGATCGACCCGGCAGTCGCCTCTCGGCGAGTGGCCACTCGAGGTGGCTGAAGGTGAGGCCCGGGGACATGCAGCAGGTCGATCACCCCTTACAAGCACCGGTACCGCAGCGGCATTCCCCGCGCCGAGTCTCGGAGGCACCTGCGCTGGCCACCGAGCTCGCCGGCGCTCGCTGCCGCCTGGTGCCGCCCTGGTGCTGCCCTGGTGCCGCCCTGGTGCCGCCCTGGTGCCGCCGTAAGCGGGCGCATCCACGTGTGCGGCGAGCCGACACCGAGCCGACGAGGCCGCGAGCGGTGTCGACACGGCCGCGCCATCATGCGGTGACACCCGTGGCGTGGCGCGGGCATGCGGATGGACCCGCCATGGTTGAGCACGGCGCCCCGCTGAGACGGAGCCGCCGGAGAGCTGGGCGGAGCGTGGGGCGGACCGTGCAAGACGTAAGGAGAGGCACCGATGGCGACCGACTACGACGCACCGCGCAAGACCGACGAGGACCTGGACGCCGACTCCATCGAGGAGCTGAAGTCCCACCGCACTGACAAGACGTCGTCCTCCAGCGTCGACGAGGACGAGGCCGACGCGGCGGAGGGCTTCGAGCTGCCCGGGGCGGACCTGTCGGGTGAGGAGCTGTCGGTGCGGGTGCTGCCGCGCCAGCAGGACGAGTTCACCTGCGCCAGCTGCTTCCTCGTCAAGCACCGCAGCCAGCTTCACCATGGCAGCGGTGGGCAGCTGATCTGCAACGACTGCGCCGCCTGACGCGTCACCCCGGCCGGCCGGGCCCGAGCGGCGCCCGTTGAGCGTGATGGGACGAGTGGCTCGCGGCGAGCGCCGTGCCTCTAGGGGTATGGATCGTCGGGAATCGCTGGGTGCTCGATCTGGCAACGAAGCAGCTGCCGAGGAGTTGCAGACCCGACGAGCGACTGGAGCGCTAGGGCTGTGTCCGCACCACGCTCTGGCAGTACCGAGCGAGCGCCAAGGCCACTCGCGCCTGATGACACCCTCGGGGTAGAGCGTGAACGCGTCGGCCCACCCAACTGGGCGCCGCGGCGCTCATAGGGCCTGTCCAGCGGATCATGACCCCAGCGCACGGTCGGGTGGCGCTCAGATCGCGGGATGGCCGCGAGGTGCTTCAGAGAGGTGCTGGGCCCCGTCAGTCCACGACAGGCGGCATCAGGAGGAGACCGCAGCGTGGCGTCGGGTGCGGTGATCGCTCGCTCCACGGCACCCGGCATCCTGAACGCATGCAGGTCGCGGACGGGCACTCGGTGGTCGAGCTCACTGCCAGCCTCGAGGCTCAGCGCGAGGCGGCGGGCATCTGGGCCCGCGCCACCGCCAAGCGGGACCACCTGCCGACGGTGCCCTCGATCGAGGACAAGCTGACCGGCATCCAGCAGGCGCTGACCGCAGCCGGCGCATCGCTGCACCTGGCTCGCCGCGGCCAGTCCGCCGTGGGGTTCTGCATCCTCGTCCCGCAGGAGGACTGCCTGGAGGTCCGCTACCTGGCCACCGACCCCGAAGCCTGGGGCTCGGGAGCAGGCCGGGCGCTGCTGGAGCACGTGCGCCAGCACGCCCGCCGGGCGGACTTCCCCCGCGGTGAGCTGTGGGTCATCGCCGACAACGTGCGAGCGATCAACGTGTACGCGCGCGCGGGCTGGGTGGCCACCGACGCCGTCGAGGAGCGCGGGTCCGCGGGGCGCCTGGAACGCCGCTTCGTGCGCGATTTCCGCTGACCCTTCACGGTGCTGGTCGAGCAGCGACTGCTCAGGCGTCGGCACGAGCGGACAGCCACGACAGCGGGATGAGCGTGCGCCAGTCGGAGAGCTGCGCTGCGGTCGACCGCATGGATCACGGACACCAGGGTGCGCCGCTGCCAAGCTCAAGGCATGCACCTTCACGCGCGAGCGAGCTGGCAAGTCAGCTACAGCGACTTTCCCCAGGCGGAGGTGGCGGCGCTCTACGTCCGCGACGCCGCTGGGCTGCAGCCGGTGATGACACCCGATCTGCCGCCCTTGGCGCCGGCTGTGCCGGTTCGGCCGGTACCGGGCGTGGATGTGCGGGTAGCCGCCGAGCAGTGGGCGCGCTGGTGGGGACGTCGAGACGTCCACGTACCGCAGTCACTGCCGATGCCGGTCGAGGAGCAGTGGCAGCAGGTCGCCGACGGACCTGAGCTCAGGGCCGTCTTGGCCGCGCACTTCATGGACGGGCTGCGCTGGTGCAGCCGCATGCGCAGCCAGCAGCACGCCGCGCTGCCGCCGCACCGTCGGCACCAGCGGGTGGCGGCCGGCGAGCTCGTGCGTGAGCTGGAGGAAGAGGCGGGTCGTGGTGCCCGAGCCTTCGCCTTGTACGTCACCGAGCTGCCGCTGGCTGGTGCTGGTAGTTGGCTGGTGGGCGAGGAGCTGATCGTGACGTGCGCGTTCCTCGATGAGCAGCCGGTGGCGCGTGAGCGGTTGCGTGAGATCTTGGCCCAGCGCGTGTGAGGTGCCGCTCGCAAGGGTGGGACCGCAGGCCGAGTCGTGTGCCGGTGACCGACGGCTGGCCATAACCGCGCGTGGTCGGCGGGATGACCGCGCGGTTGACCTAGCCATCAGCGCGTGTACGGAGTTCGACCTCTTGGTCGTGGATCACGACTTCCTGGTCGGGGCACACGGGGCCTGGGACGGTGACGGTCTTGCCCGAGGGGAAGGTGACCAGGACATCCCCGTCCGTGCACCCCGCATCGAGGACCACCATCCCGCCGTCCGCATGGACAGTGGAGGTCTCCCCGTCGGAGACGACGCTCACGTCGTCGGGTCCGTCGTTGTGGAAGGCGAGGTCGCCGCCCTCGCCACAGCCGGCCAGAGCAACGGCCAGGACCGCCCCTGCCACGACGCTGTGCAAGCTCACCTGTGTCCGGCCCATGAGTGCATCCTGCGCTGTGGCCGACTTCGCTGCTCGGCTCTGACCAGAGATTCCACAGCCTGATCACCGGACCACCGTCCGCTTGGTCATCGCCAAGACCGCGACGTCGTCGACGTCCATGACAGCGGGATGAGCGCGCACGCGGCTAGCGCCATGACCCAGCACCGTCGCGCAGCGGAGTGACACGACGTGCTGGATCGAGGCGTCAGGCGATTAGGCGCCCGGCAGGGCGCGAGCTGTCCGGCGCACTGCAGCGTCGGGGTCGTTGCTCAGTTGCTCGACGACGTCCTCGGGAAGCTCCTCATGTCGAGTAGCGAGAGACCGACGCACGAGGGGTGCGGGGTCGCTGGCGAGCTCGGTGACGAGGCGCTTGTGTAATAGCGCCTTCTGAGCTCCAACGGCTCGCACGATGGGCAGCGGGTGCATGAGCAGTCCGTGGGTGTGCTGCGCGAAGCCGGGCGCGGTCGATGCGATGGCTGCGACGACGAATGCTCCCGGGCGTGCGTACCTCTCCTCCTCACGCAGCAGCGGCAACGCCCGGGAGATGATGCCTGCGGCGAAGTCTGCGTCGTCCTTCAGCGGGTGGCCGGCCTCACCAGCGCGCTGGAACGCCTCCGCAGCCGCCAGAAGCAGGTAGGCGGGAAGCAGGTCCGCATCCGTACCCATCCGGAACCGGCTGAGCTTGTTGTTGGAGCCCATCGACCACTTGTCGTGCAGAGAGAAGCGCGGGTCGTCGTGCAGGTCCATCAGCGCGTGCGCATAGCTGGCGGCGACGTCAGCGGGCAGGCGGGGGATGAGAAGACGCAGAGCTTGCAGTGAACTCACGCGGGACTCGGCGCTGTCCTTGCCGTCGTTGGTGAGGTCGACGAGCTTGGCGGCGACGGCGACGAGGAGCTCGTGCCGATCACCGGCAGCGGTGTGGCTGGCCTCGTCGAGGCCAAGTCCGATCACCTCCTCCCCGGTCTCCTCGTCGCTGACCTGTTCTAGGATGACCGCGCCGACCGGTGAGCAGTGCTCTGGTGTGAGCTGCTCGGCGCCGATCTCCTCCTGCTCCGCGGCGTCCAGGAGGGCGAGGATGGCCTTGGCCACGGCGCGCTCCTGGGTGCTGACCCTGAAGCTGGTGCGGTCGTGCCCGACCGAGCGGCGCAGGAGCACGGCAGCCGCGCGGCGGGCGGTGAGCTGTGCGCCGGGGTGGTCGTGGCTCCAGGCCGTCAGGGTGGCGATCGCCGACTCGTCACCCTGGTTGGCCAGCATGGTGATCATCTCGAGCAGTGGGGCGCGGTCTGCGGCGGTGGCGATGCTTCGCACCATGCCCCACAGGTCGTCCGTGGCGTTGCTCAGACGCGCCATCCTCATCAGCGCTGCACCGAGGTCATCTTGCCTGCTAGGGACGGCGTAGAAGGCGTTGAGCAAAAGGTGCGCGACCTCGCCGCTCACGCTGGTGGGGTGAGATAGGGCCGGTTCAACCAGGGTCAAGATGCCGTCGATGGCTGCAGCGGGAATCCGCTCCCCCAAGCTGTCGAGTGCCTTAAGGGCCTCGCGTTGAGGGTTCGGATTGGCATTGGGTACTTCCCACATGCCCGTGGCGAAGGTCAGCAGTGCATCGGCCAAGGGGGGAACCTCGTCATCGGGGACCAAGCGGTTTTGCGCACTGGTCACCGCGATGGCCACGGCGCGGTGCCGGCGTTGCTGCGACTGCGTTAAAGCCCAGATGGCGGTGCGCTCGGGCAGGGGGCGTGCCGTTGCGACGGCGTCCTTCAGATCTCCAGACCTGGCGAAGCACTCGACCGCCGCCGCGGGATTGTCAGCAGCGCGCAGCACGCGCCCGTACTGCCGCCAGGCCAGCTGCTCGTCCAGGAGGGCGCCGGAGAGGCGGGCTTCGCGCAGCCATCGCCGCGATGCCGCGAAGGCACTAGGCCACTTCTCGTTCTGGGCCTCCTCGAAGGCGGACAGAGCCGGGTCGTAGTGGGCCTCGAGCAGCTGCCGCCGATTCGGCATGGACTGCACCAAGGCCTGCAGGTCGCGCAGGAGCCACTGCCCGGCGTCACTGTAGGCACTCTCCTGGGAGCGCAAGGCGTGGCGGGCGTCGCCGTAGTAGCCGACACGACTGTGGTGCAGGGCGGCTCTATGCCACAGCTTGAACGCCCGCTCGAGACCGCTGTGGGTGGCGAAGGCGTACGCGGCGCGGGCAAAGACCAGGCCGTTGGCGGGGGTGAGGAGTTCGTCGCTGGCGTCATCCAGCAGGTCGCGGTAGGCGGCGTCGACGTCGGTCAGAGTCGAGGTCACTTGCAGGCTGGCGTCGGCTAAGGCGCAGCGCAGCCGAGCCGTCAGCACGTCGTCGTTGGTCTGTACAGCTTCAGCCGCCACGCGCAGGGACATCAGGTGCGTCGGTGAGGTCTCGTCGAGGTCGACACTCAGCGAGCGCGGTGGGGTGAAGTCGAACAGTCCGTCGACAAGGGCGTGTTCCAGCGTCAGGCAGCACAGAGTCGCGGCGTCGGGGTCCCCGCTGGCTGCCAGACGAGTGGCCGCGGCGGTGACCGCTGGGAGGTCAGCGCCAGAGTCTTGCCATCTCGCTGCGGCCGCCAGCAGTGTCCACTTCGCCTGGCACACGTCACCGAGTGCCTCCGCGTCCTCGCGGAGGCTGTCCCTCTCGAAGAGGTGGACAGCGTCGCCGCGGGTCAGCTGAGCGAGCAGGGCTTGCACGCGCAACCGGAAGGATGTGGGCAGGTCGCCCGCGGCGCGGGCGGCGCCGGCTTGATGCGAGCGCATCTGCGCGGCTTGGCCGGGGAAGGACGCGGCGTCGAGCTCTGCAGCCACGCTCGCGTACAGCTCGGCCGCGGCGGCAGGGTCCGTCTTGGTCATTGCCTCGGCATCGGTGACTCGAGACTCCAAGCGAAGCGCCCTGGTGGGGCCGTCTATGAGTCCCTGCGGATCAGGGTCTCCAGGGGAGGTGGGACTGGCGGCGGTACCACAGAACGCCGTGGCCCAGGCGGCACCGAAGACGGCGGTGACGAAGGCGGAGCGGGCCCGCAGGAAGGGGTTGAGCTGCGCTGCGCCCCACAGCTCGATCTCCAGGTCCCCGGCGTACTCACGCCGCAGGTCCTCAAGCTCGTCGTTGACAGCGGTGTCCTCGATGGTCGCGGAGGTGACGACCACGAAGACGCTTGGGTTGAAGCGGCGAGCCGGCAGGTCGTGCCCTACAGGGCGGGGCCGGCCCGCGTACTCGACCACCGCCTTGCGCAGCTTCGCGGCGGTCATCTTCTGGTAGCGCTTGACCTGGTAGAGCACTGTCCCGCGGTCAGGGGTGTAGGCGACGACGTCGAGGCCGTACTGCGTCTGACCGCGACGGCCGTAGAAGAGCACGTTGTAGGTGGCCCGCTGAGCCACCACCTCGGCCACCACCCGCTCGAAGACCTCTTCGTTCAGCTGAGCCATGGGCAGGTGCGGAGGGTTCGGCACCGGCAGACCGAGAGCGCTCTGCGACTGTTCCCTACGCGCGAGGTCGGCGTAAGAGATCTCTTGGTCTTGACCCTCTTCCTCCACGGCGGCGTCCAGTCCTTCCGGGCGAGCTTCGGCATGGGAAGTGGGGACCTTGTCAGACCCATGGTCGGCGTCCCGGCTCGTCGTCATGAGGTTCACGCTAGAGCTGCCCTGAGACAGGTGGGGCGCGGTTGAGGTCGAGCCGACCCAGCGTTCATCGGCAAGTCCGTGAAGTCGCCGGGCCGCCCCGGGCCGCGCTCTGTCCGCGGGATGACCGTGATGTCGGTGCCGGCCAGCGTCAGGTCGCTGGCGACGCCGGTCCGTCGTCCACGAACGGAACCGCGGAGGCTGCGATCTGGCGCAGGTTGGGCAGGTGCAGCGTCGTGGTGGTCGGGGCTAGGGCCGGTCCCCAGGACACCTCGAAGCCGAGCTTGTCGTCGGTGGGCAGGCCGAGGATGCGCACGGCGCAAGACAGACGCAGCACGTCGTATCCGCGGTAGCCGTCGTTGCGCTGACCCAGGACGAGTCGCTGCGGCATGTGGTCGACGAAGGCGTGGACGAGGGGGTCGTTGGGCTGCCCTGGCCAGTGCTCCCACAAGGCGGCCTGCACGGCGGCTTCAGCGTCGCTGCGCGCGGGGAGGACCTGGGGGATGAACGCGGCGTCGGCGCGGGCCACCAGCCAGGCGGTGAGGCGGTCGGGGTGGGCGAAGAGGCAGCGCAGCCCGACGGCGATGCCGGGCACCTTGGCCAGCAGCACCGGGCCGTGGGCGATGGCGCCCAGGCTGCGCCGGGTCGCCTCCGAGTCTTCGATGAGCCACGGCTTCCACGGACGCTGCCCCGGCTCCCAGGGTTGGGGGTAGGGGCTCGGGTCGCCGGTCCGGTCGCCGGTCGGGTCGTTGGTCGTCATCCCAGTCTCACCACCCGTTCGGCCAGCCCGTCCAGGTTGTCCAGGGCCAGCACGGTAGTGGTCATCGGTGCGCCGAGCTCGGGCCAGCCGGCCTCCAAGGGCAGGCGTGCGTCCTCGGGTAGCTTCGGCCACCACAGGTCGAGGTCGTGGATGTAGGCCGGGGCGCCGGGGTCTCCCGCAGGGTCGTCGCCGGTGTAGCCGCGGGCGGTGTGGGCTCGGCTGTCGTAGTGGTGTGTCAGGCGCAGCCAGAGTTCCCCGTCGGGGGTGAGGCCGGCAGCGGAGGCGGGCACGCTCAAGCGCACCTCGCTGCGCGGCAGCAGCGGGCGGTGCCGGCGGCCGCTGCGGCTGCCGGGGTGGATGTCGGACTCGTAGGCGTTGCGGGCGGTCTGACCGAGGGCTTTGACCTCGACGGAGAGCAGCAGCCCGTCGAGGTAGGCGAAGGCGCAGCGCAGGCCGATGCCGATGCCGGGGCCGGTGCTGAGGACGCGTGGGCCGTGGGCGAGGGCTCCTAGTCCGTCGGCGAAGGAGGAGGAGATGCCGCTGTCCATCTTCTCAGCCTGCCGTACCCGGGAGGCCTGGTCACCTGTGTCGGATGTCGAGGGTCGTGTTCGGCGACCGCGCGCAATTCGGCATGACCGTGAAGTCGCCTCTCCATGATCGGCAGGACAGGCCCTAGACGCAGCTGGCCATGAGGCGCAGCAGGGTCAGCATGCTGCGGCAGTCGTCGAGGGCTCGGTGCCCAGCTCCCGGCAGTCGCTTGTTGCGGAAGCGGGTGCGGTCGGCGAGCAGCTCGCCGTTCCAGGCGGCGTACAGGTCCATGGCGCAGTCCCAGCTGGCTGCGGTGTTCAGCGGCCGAGCGATGCGGTGCTCCTCGGCGGCGAGCACGGCGCGGTCGTAGTGGCAGTTGTAGGCGACGACGCGCCGGCCGTGCAGGACCGTCCGCAGCTCGCCGGCGACCTCGTGCAGCTGCGGAGCATCACGCAGGTCTTCCAGGCGCAGGCCGTGCACGGCGGTGGCGTCGGCGGGGATGGGCTCACCGGGGCGCACCAGGGTGTCGAGGAGGACCTGCCCGTCGGCGCTGAGGACGCCGACCTCGATGACCTGCCCCCACAAGGTGGTCGTCTCGGTGTCGAGCAGGACGACGGACGGGTCGGCCAGCAGCTCGCACGCCAGCGTTCGGGCCAGGGCCCGGTAGGCCGGCAGCTCGCTGGGGTCGATGAGCGAGCTGGGTTGGTGCGCGTTGGCGGCGTTCACGACGGCCGGCGCTGGCGTCACCGCCGAACCGGTGACGCGGTTGGCGGTGCGGCTGGTGGCGCTCACGGTGGTGGTCACGGTGTTCCTCCCCTTCCGCACTGCAGCCCGGCCGGTGCGGCACTCACGGTGCCAGGCGGCGCGCCTGCAGCGAGGCGTTCGTGGTGGTGTGTCGACGAGGCAGGGCTGCGCAGTTGAAGCGGCACCTCAGGGCAGGTGGGCCGCGAGGGTGTGCACGTGCTGCCAGGCGCCGGTGCTGCGCACCAGCAGCACCGCGGTGGTCAGGGCGCAAGCCACCGCGATGGGGGTCTCGAAGCGCGGGTCGCCGGTGACGAACAGGTCCGCGCTCATGCGGGCCCGTCGGCCACCGGCCGCGCGGGGCAGCGTGGCCAGCGGCCGCGGCACTCCTCCGCGGGTGAGAGCGTCACCGGCGATGTGCACCAGCGTGCCGCCGGCCAGGGCCAGTGGCATCCAGTGCAGCGTGAAGGGGGCGTGGTAGGTGAGCCACCAGGCGCCGGTCAGGGACAGCGCCAGGTTGCCGACGGTGGTGGTTTCCAGGCGCCCGGGGATGTAGGGGGCGCACGCGTGCAGCGCGGCCCCGGTGACCACGGCCAGCAGCGGCAACTGGGTCAGCGGGTACTGGTCGGCGGCGAGGGCCAGCACCGCCACCGCCAGCGGAGCCAGGACCGGGTCGTGGGTGCCCCAGCGGTGCCCGCCTGCGAGCTTGCCGACCAGACGAGCCGGCGCCCAGCTCACCCAGCCCCACATGGTGACGACGGTGGACCCGGTGGGCTTGGCCAGGAAACCGCCCTCGTTCCAGCTGACGCCGCCCTGATCGAAGTCGGGCAGCAGAGCCGCCCCGCCCCAGGCCGCGGTCCAGGCGAGGACGGCGGCCGGGGAGGACAGGTTCATCAACGGAACGCTGGCAGCGCCCACGAGCAAGCCCGTGGCCGCGTGCGTGCGACCCATCATCCTCGCGCGGCCAGCGGCCCTCGCTCACCGCCCTGGTGCAGGCGCTGCGCGGCGCTGTGCGTGCTGATGTCGCTCCAGATCGCCAGGACGACGAACACGATGGCCGCGATCATCGACACGTCGAGCAGCGGGGCCTGCGGGCTGTCGGCGATGGCGGCGAGCACAGGCAGCGCGACGATCGCGCTCCACCCGAGCAGGCCCGCGGCGACGGCGTGAGGCAGGCGGCGCGAGTGCACACCGGCCAAGACCGCGACGGTCAGCGCGGTGGCGGCCGCCGCGGTGAGCAGGGGCTGAGCCATCAGCTGCATGAGCAGGAGGGCCTCGGAGGCGATCTGCCCGGAGATCGCCGGGGCGATCAACACGGGGGCCAGCGCCGCGATGACGGCGGCGCTGCGGGCGGTGTGCAGCGCTCGCAGGGAGATGCGCTGCGAGCGCCCGCCCGCCGCCTGGCGGTTCGTGCTGCTTCGGTCGGGTCCGGTGGTGGGTGCCATGGAGGGCTCCAGTGCTCGAAGGGCTTCTTGCACCACGTCTAGGTACGCAGCGGCCCAGAAACCGGACAGGCGATCGGTGAGGAAAGTTCCGGCGCGCGGGGCGCGGCGCGCGGCGCAGGCGTTGCCGTCCTGCGACGATGTGCCGGATCGGGTACATCGCTGATGCGGCTGCAGTCACCGCGAAGGGAGCCAGCACGCATGCCCCCCACCACCAGCGCCCGCCCCGGGAGCGGCACCGGCGCGGCGTCGCGCCTGCCGGCGATGGGCGCCCAGCAGGCCACCGCCGCCCTGGGCGTCACCCCTCAGCAGCTGCGCAAGCTGCGCGAGTGCGGCCTGCTGGGCACCCGCGCCGCGCTGGAGGCGCTGCGCAGTCCCGGGGGGCAGTGGCGCTACCCCTACGAGTCCATCCGACAGCTGCACGAGCGAGCGCGGGTGGACCTACCCAGCGCCGGTGAGGACCTCGCCGTGCACGTGGCACCCCTGCAGCTGGACGAGAACGGCCAGGCGCACCAGCGCACGCACCTGGGCTGGAGCGCGCACGCCGTGCAGGCGGGTCTGAGCGCTCAGCAGGTCGAGGACGCCTGGGCGGGGTTGTGGTCGGTGAGGGACCCTCAGCGGCACGTGGGAGCCGCCCTGGTCGCCGACGTGGCCGGCTTCGTCGTCGAGGTCGCCCGGGTGACCGGCTGGCGCCTGATCGCAGGCGACGTCCGCTTCGAGGTCGAGGCGCCCACCGCCGTGATGCTGCAGCGCTACGCCGGGCGGCGCTTCCACGCCGCTCCCGGGGACACGAAGCAGCGCCTGATCAGCGCACCCGCGCCTACCTGAGCCGGCGCTCCCCCGACCACCTACCAGCACCCCGCCTCCAGCACCCCGCCCCACCAGGAGCCCTCGATGCGTCCCGTCCCCTGGACCGTCCGCCCGGTCCCCACCGTCTGGCTGGACTTCACCACCGGCGTCGGCGTCACCGACTCCGGCGCCCGCGTCACCCCCCGCCTCACCGGCCGGCGCAAGCGCCCCACCCTGGTGGACCTGCTCGACACCGCCCATAACCTCTCCGCCGAGCGGATCATGCTCACCGGCAAGCTGCCGGCCGTCGCCCCCGGCCAGCCGCACTGGCTGATCGCCGAGACCCCCTCGTGGACCTCCCCGGGGCACTGGCTGTCCACCCCGCCCACCGGCCGCTTCACCCACGAGGTCACCGGCCGCACCCTCGAGGTGCGCACCGCCGCGGAGTGGTTCCCCGCCGAAGGCCTCACCCCTGACCAAGCCCGGCAGGCGTGGGTGACCACCACCGAGGCCATCAAGGGGGTGGAGGACATGGAACTGCTGAAGTCCCCCGCCGCCACCGGCGCGCAGCTGTGGGCGCGCTCGCTGCCGCGCACCCTCGACCCCGAGCCGCTGCCCGCCGACGTCGCCGAGCTGCTGCACCGCACCTCCGGCCAGCACCGCATCGAGCACCTGACCACCGGCCCCGCCGCCTGCGCCTGCGGCGCCTGCCGACCGCTGGTCAACCTGCGGGAGACCCCCCGCGGCGGCTTCGCCTACGTCGACGGCCGCTTCATGTACGCCTCGCTGTGCCGCGAGCTCGGCAGCGGACCCGTCACCCGGCTGACCGGTGCGCAGGGCCAGGAGCTGCTGGAGTCCGACCCCTACGCCCGCGCCCGCTACCGGGTGCGCTTCACCGTCCCCGACTGGTGGGACCACGTCGGCGTACTGCCGGTGGCCCACGAGGAGGTCAGCGCCGGCTGGCACTACCCCAACGTGCCCGGCGCGAGCGCGGAGACGTGGGCGGACGGGGTGGAGGTGAAGATCGCCCACGACAGCGGCTGGGACGTGCAGGTCCTGGAGGGCCTGCGCTTCAGCAAGGGCCGGTTGCTGGACACCTGGGCCGACCGGCTCAAGCGCGCCCGCGAGCGCCTCACCACCGGGACCGGAGCCGTCGCCCAGCTGGACCCGGCGGTCCGGGCCGCGGCGGTGGCCGCCGTCCGCGGCATCCTCATCCAGGGCATCGGCGCCTTCGCCTCCCGCGGCCGGGAGACCACCCGCGTCGTCTGGTCCGCGCGCGAGGTCCCCCCCGAGGCCGCCGCCACCGTGGTGCGCCACGGGGAGGCGTTCGTCTACCGGGTGCCCAGCCGCCAGACCGGCGGGCAGGCCGCGGCGCTGTACCGCCCCGAGCTGGCCGCGCAGGTGTGGGCCCGCGGGCGCGCCCGGGTGCTGGAGTGCCCCGCCGCGCTGCCGCACCGCCCCGGCGCCCCCCGCCCGGTGGTCGGCGCGCTGCAGGTGGACCCCGCCCAGCTGCTGGCCATCAACGGCGATGCGATCTACACCACGAGCGTGCCGACCTGGTCGCTGCCCACCGCCCACGGCGGCGGCGACGACGGCGCCGTGGGTCGGATGCGCCTGCAGGGCTGGCTGCCCGCGGTGAAGCTGCCTACCACCGCCGCCGAGCGCAACGTGCTGCGCGGCAAGGCCGAGGCCGCTGGCGCGAGGGCCGCACTGCAGGTTCCCTCCCATGAGCCATCCTGACGCGCAAGAGGCACCCTCATGGCGCCGGTCAGGACGTTCCCCAAGCACTTCTCGGTCGCTCGAGTCGCGCCAGTGGCCTGCGACCGGTCAGCGCCGCGACCGTGGCCACTTCGATGTACATCAGCTACCCTCGGGATGTACACACCGAGGAGGTCCGCCGTGAGCAAGACCCACATCGACATCGACGACGACCTGCTCGCCCAGGTGGCTGCGATCACCGGGACGACCACCAAGCGTGAGACCGTCGAAGCCGCCCTGCGCGCGACCTTGCGCCAGGAGCGCCGCCGTGCCGCCGCCGAACGTCTGATCACCCGCGCCGAGAGCGGCTACTTCGCCCCGCTGCTGCAGGAGCACCCCAAGGCCTCCAGTGAGGACGTCGGTGAGGACGTCGAGAGACCGGCCGCCGACGGTCGAGCGCAAGGCGCTGCGTGACCTTCCTGCTGGACAAGTCCGCCCACGCGCGCTGGCACCAACCGCTCGTGGCCGCCCGGCTGAACGACCTCCTGCGCGAGGACCTGCTGATCATCGCTCGACCCAGCGTGCTGGAGATCGGCTTCTCCGCCCGCTCGCCCCAGGACTACCGCGAGGTCATCGCCGACGTCACCGAAGCCATGACCGTCATCGAGGTCAGCGCCCAGATCAGCGCCCGCGCGCAGGAGCTGCAGGAACGCCTCACCCACCGGGGCTGGCACCGGGCACCTGGACCGGTGGACCTGCTGCTGGCGGCCACGGCCATCGAGCACGAGCTGACGCTGATGCACCTGGACAAGGACTTCGAGCTGATCGCCCTCGTCAGCTCGTTGCAGCAGGAACGGGTGGTTCCGCGGGGCACACCCGCTGCGTGACCCCGTCGAGGCGCCCTGCGCTCGACCGGAGCGCTGCGCCGATCTCAGCGCCGTGCCGCCGATCGGGCGCGAGCACCACGGCCGCCGCAAGTCCTGCAGCGTCGATGACCGCGCGGTCGTGCAGGGGTGGCGAGGCACGCCGTCGGCTGTGGTCGATCCTGCGGTGGGTGCGTCGGCGGGTCCGGTCGCAGGTCAGGACTGCAGTTCGGTACGTCGTCGGGTGAGGTAGGCGCGCTGGGCGTCGTTGCCGGCGGTGGTGATCGCCTCGTCGTAGGCGTGCAGGGCTTGCTCCCGACGTCCGAGCCGGCGCAGCAGGTCGGCGCGGACAGCGTGGCGCGGGGGGTAGTCGGGCAGGTCGAGCCCTTCGATGACGGCCAGGGCCTCGGCTGGTCCTTCGACCTCTGCCAGGGCGACGGCCCGGTTGAGGGCGACGATCGGGGTGGGCACCAAGGCGAGCAGGTGGTCGTAGAGAGCGAGGACCTGCGCCCAGTCGGTCTCCTGCGCGGTGCGAGCATCGGCGTGCACCGCGGCGATCGCGGCCCGCAGCTGGTACGGCCCCGGCCGGGCGCGGCGCAGGCAGGAACGCACCACGTCCTGACCCTGCTCGATCGAGGCCCGGTCCCAGGTGGAGCGGTCCTGCCCGCCCAACGGCACCAGCGCACCACCGATGCCGGTGCGGGCGCCGCGGCGCGACTCCGAGAGCAGCAGCAAGCCCAGCAGCCCGAGAACTTCGGGCTCATCGGGCATCAGCTCGGCCAGCGAACGCGTCAGGCGCACCGCCTCGGCGCACAGCTCGGTACGCACCAGCTCCTGCCCCGAGCTCGCCGAGTGCCCCTCGGTGTGGATCAGGTACAGCACCGCCAGCACCCCGCGCAGCCGCGCCGGCAACTCCGCCTGGCGCGGCACCCGGTAGGGGATGCCGGCCTCGCGGATCTTCTTCGCTCGCACGATGCGCTGGGCCATCGTGGCGTCCGGCACCAGGAACGCCCGGGCGATCTGCGGGGTGCTCAAGCCCCCCAGCAGCCGCAGCGTCAAGGCCGCTTGCGCCGCCGTGCTCAGCGCGGGGTGGCAGCAGGTGAACGCCAGCCGCAGCCGCTCATCGCGCACAGCACCCTCCTCCACTGGCTCGGGCGGCTCGTCCGGGGCGTGCAGCAGGGCGGCCTCGGCGTGGCGCTGGGCGCGGGTGGAGTCGCGCCGGTGGCGATCCACCGCCCGGTGGCGGGCGGTGGTGATGATCCAGCCCGCCGGGCTGGGGGGTAGTCCCGTGAGCGGCCAGCGCTGCACGGCGGTGGCGAAGGCGTCCTGCACCGCCTCCCCGGCGGCGTCGATGTCGCCGAGGAGGCGGATCAGGACGGAGAGCGCGCGGCCGTGCTCGGCGCGGAAGACGACCTCGACGTCGTCCACGCCGATGCGGAGCGCTGCCACGGCTCCGGCGTCGGGCGCAGGTCCAGGTGCGGGTCCAGGCACGGGGTCGGGCACGGGGTCGGGCACGGGACTCAGCCCAGGAAGGGCCGCACCTCGATGGCCAGGGTCGTGGCCCTGGCCGCCTCGCGTCCCCACTCCAGGGCCGCGTCCAGGTCCGCGGCCTCGATGACGCAGATCCCGCCCAGGTGCTCCTCGGCCTCGATCCACGGCCCGTCGGTCAGCAGCACCTCCTGCCCCTCCTCCCCGCCGAGGCGCACCACCGTGGCCGACTCCGGCCCGTGCAGAGCGCCGGCGAAGACCCACGCCCCGGCTGCGCGCAGCTCCTCGTGCAAGGCGGCCACGTCCGCACCGATGCGCGCCACGGCCTCGGGCGCGGGCCGCTCACCGGCGGGCTGGATCACGCTGAGCAGGTACTGGGTCATGGCTCCTCCTGGTGCCCCGGGCCGGTCCGGTGCCGGCGCTCAACCTCCACACGAACGCCACTGGTGCGGATCGACACCTCACCGGGACAAACTTCGCCAGGTTCGAAGCATCCGGCTTGGCCGTGCTGCGGCGCGTCCGCAGACAGCGCCCTCAGGACATCGGGTCACCGCGCTGCGCCGGCGCGGTGAACTGATGAGCTGCCGCGCGACCGGCCCTGATCGCTCTGGGCGCCGCGGCGTCTACTGCTGGCGCGCGCGGCCGTAGTGGGGCAACTCCGCCAGGCCGGGTAGCGCGTCGCCCACTGCACCCTGCGGCAGCGGGACGGGGCGGTGGGCGCGCTGCCACCAGTGCCGGCGCGGGGCGCGCGGTGCACGCGGCTGGTCCGGCTCGGGCTGCACGCCGAGCGGAACGCTGTGCGCCGACGCCGCGGGCGACAACGGGGTGTGCTCGTGCGGCTGGAAGTTGCCGGCCAGGGCGGCGGCGGCGTCCATGTAGGCGTCGCGCACGTCGGAGCCGACGGTGCCGATGCTGACGTGGACGCCGTCAGCCAGCGCCGCAGAGTACGGCACGAGGACGACGGAGCCGCAGCGGCGCTGGAAGTGGTCCATCAGCGACTGCACGTGCACGCCTCCGCCGCGCCGGGCGCGGGCCAGGGCGCTGCCCTTGCTGGAGCGGGAGACCATGACGGCGCAGGCGCGCTTGACCAGGTCGTGGTGGCCGAGTTCCTCGAGGAAGTCCAGGGCCTGGGAGGAGCGGGTGGCGGCGTCGAGGTTGGTGCCGGCGACGATGATCAGGTCGTCGACGGTGTCGAAGGCCTTGGGCATCTCGTGCACGCCGCCCGGGCCCATGTCGGTGATGACGATGTCGTGGAAGCGCATCAGCACTTGCAGGGCCTGAGCGTGTTCGGCCTCGCCGAAGGGGCCAGCGGCGCGGGAGTGGTCCGCTCGGTACAGGTGCAGGCGGTGGCTGCGCACGGCGTAGTCGCTCAGCTGCCGGATGGACTGGATCGGCCGGCGGTCGTTCTGCTGCAGCATCTGCTGCAGGCTGAGGTTGTCGACGGTGGCGAAGCGGTGCAGCAGGTTCCCGGCCACGGGGTCGGAGTCGACGGCCGCGACGGAGTCCTCGCGGATGGTGCTGAAGACCTGACCGAGCAGGCCGGTGGTGACGGTCTTGCCCACACCGCTGCCGAAGGAGATGACGGCGATGTGCCGGCCATCGCGCAGCGGTCGGCGGATGCGGGCCAGCAGGTTCTCGTGCTCGATCTGCTGGCGCGTCGGAGAAGGCATCACCCGGCCGGCGGTGACGCGGGCCGTGGCGCCGCGCCAGCCGCTCTGGGGGCGGGCGGTGTCCGCGAGGACGAGCGGAGCGGCATCGCGCAGCGTCGCTTCGCGGTAGCGGCGGATGAAGTCCTCGTCCTCCGCGCTGGTGTCCACCTCGGCGTTGCGCGCCGGCGTGCCCGGCGGCGTGACCGGCAGCTTGGCCGGGCTCTCCTGGGGCGCCTGGTCGCCCTGGGTGGCCAGGAACTCGTGCGCCTGCGGCGCGGCGAGGGGCTGGCTCACGCGAGCCTGCGGCTGCTCCACGCCCTGCCAAGTCCGCTCTTGCAGCTCCTGCTCGACGAGGTGCGCATCGACGGCGCCCATCAGAGCCGGCGGCTCCTGCTGGGTGGCGCCGTCTGCCTCCTCGACGTCGTAGGTGTCGGCGCTCTCGGCCTCGTCGTCCTCGTCGTCCTCGTCGTCCTCGTCGTCCTCGCCGTCGGTGTGATCGTGCATCTCGACGTCGAGGCTCGCCGGGGCGGCTTCGTCGTCCGGCTCGGTGAACGCGGCGGTGTCCAGGTGGTTGGCGACGTGCTCGTCGCGCTCCTCGGCGCGCAGGTCCTGCACCGGCTGACTCACCGCCGCACTCGGGGTCTTCGCCGCCTCCACAGCCTCACCTGAAGCGGCGTGCGGGTCCTCCTGGATGCCGTTGCTGGCCTGCGGCGCCAGCTGCTCGATCCGGTAGACGTGCGGAGTCGCCTGCCTGAGGGACGTGGCCGCCACCCGCTCCTGCTCGATGCCCTTCTCGAGCTCGACGTCGACCTCGACGTCGTCTCCGGCGCCCGCGCCACCCCGGAGGTCGACGGCGGGGTGGGTGGCGGCGGTCGGGACCGCCGGGGCGCTGAGGCGGTGCAGGCGATCGGTCAGGGTGTCCGGCTGCGTCGCGGCCGCCGGCTCGGTGGTCTCCTCGAGCGGCTGAGCGAGGACCGTGGCATGGGCGGGTTGACCATCAGCCTGCCCGGCACGCTCCAGGGCTGCGACGTCGATCGTCGTGGCGCTGGTGGTGCTCGCCGCGGAGGCGGAGTCCTCCACCGGCTCTTGCTCGCTGTGCTCATGCTGCGCCTCGACCGGCTGCGCCGCGGCCGACTGCTGCTTGTGCTGCTGGCGCTTCAGTTCGGCGCGCTGGCTGGCGCGCACGCTCGCGGCCGCCGTGCTGCGCGTGCGCGAGCTCGGCATGCGCGGCGGCCGCCTGGTCGTGACGACCTCGACCGCGGCTCCCTGCTGCTCGACGGGCTGCTGCGCGGCGCTCTCACGTGCTGGAGCAGGCGTCGCCGGTGCGCTCGGCGCCTCGTCACCGGGGCGCGGCGCCCTGCGCAGACCGCCGGAGTCACCGCTTCGCGGGGCTGCGCGCAGCCCGGGGGCTCGACGTGCGGGCCGAGCCGGCTGCACGCTGGCGGTGGACTCACCGAGGGCGTCGTGGTCCGGGTAGGCGGTCCTGGAAGCTTCGGTCATGACGTCCTCCGAGACGTATGGCAGGTCGCTGGTGGGGTGAGGCGGTGGTGCGTGCTGCGCGGATCGCGGCTTCGCTGTGGGCCGCAACGCGCGCACCAGCGCCTTCACTCTGCCAGAGTAACGGTTTATGCGCCAAGAGAGTCACGACATCCCGGTCCAGCTTTCCCGTCCACCGCATCGGGCCACACCCTTGGGCTCCTGAGGGCTCCCCTGTGCGCTCAGGGGACGCTCATCACGCAGCGCAGGCCTGAGCACGCTCGACGCACCGGCCGTCGCGGGTAACGCTGCACCGCAGCAGGCAACCACGGCGCCCACACCGCTGCCGCTAGTGTTGATCAGGCACACCGCCGGTGTGCAGGGCCCCACCTGCGGTGGCACGCGGATGGTGCTCATACCAGCAGACGGGCGATGGAGGAAGTAGATGGCCAGCGGCGCCTCCGGCGGCGGCCGTCAGAATGCCCTCCTCCTTCAGCGGATGAAGCACCTCTTCGAGAATTACGTCTCCCCCGGCACCAATGCACCGCTCACCGGAAAAGAGATATCGGAGCGCGCAGCGGATCTGGGGTACAACCTGAGCACCTCTTACATCCTCTCCCTGCGCAACGGCTCCAAGACGAATCCGAGCATCGAAGCGCTCCGGGCGCTCGCGGAAGTGTTCGGCGTGCAGATGAGCTACTTCTTCACCCCTGACGACGTCGACAAGTCCCGCAAGCCCTCGGCAGTCGAGACGGCCGTCGCCGCCGCCATGCGCAATGACGATGTCCGCGACATCGCTCTCAGCGCGGCGAAGATGACTCCGCAGACACAGCGGGCACTGGCCAAGATCGCCCGAGAGCTCAGCCAGCTGGACATCGTCAAGCACGGCGGCAATCCGGAAGAAAAAGGACCGACGCATTCCTGACCTATCGGGCGCCGAACATCAAGATTGACGGACTTAGCGCAGCGGCAAGTACACGCTAGCTACGACCACGGCCCCGAGCAGGGCGCCCGCGATGACTTGACCCGTGGTGTGATCACGCAGGCGCACCCGCGCCCAGGACGTCAGGGGCAGTACCGCCGCGCCGGCGACAGCGGCAGGCGCACCGAGGATGTCGGTGAGCACGACCAGCGAGCCGCCCATGCACCCTGCGTGGATGGAGATCTTCCACCAGACGTTGATGAGCACGAACGGTGGGATGGAAGCGATGATCGCCACCAGCACGACGAGGAGCTGAACGGGCGCGCCCCACACGTTCAGGAGCACCAGCCCGAGCAGGCAGGTGCTCAAGCCGAAGAGCGTCGGCACCAGCCGCTGGTGACGCACACGGATGTGCCGATCGCTCCAGCGCCCCAAGCGCACGCCGAGCAACACGAAGGCGTAGGGCACCACCGCGGTGAACATGCCGGTGAGCACCGCCCAGCGCAGCGCCTGAGCAGTACTGGAAGTGACGTGCCAGGCCACGACGAGCTGGGTGGCGAGCATGACCCAGGGCGGGGCGAAGACGTCGGAGAGCAGCACCGCTGCTCGCGTCGACCTGCTGGAGGCGCCGTCGACAGCGGTGCCGGTGGCGTCAACCGGCACCTCAGCCTCCCTGCGCACTGGAGCCGAGAGCCTGCGTGGTGCGCTGCTCGTGCGTCTGCTCGTGCTGCTGCTCGTGCTGGACCGCCTCGGCGAGGTCGACGGCCTGTGGGTAGACCGCCGCGAGACGTTGCAGCATCGGCCCGTCGTCGTGGTGGGCGAGCGCCAAGGGCGCAGCAACCTCCTGGCCGTCGAGCTTGCGGCGCCTGGCCAGCTCGATGCGGGTGGCGAGCAGCAGCGCCTCGTCATCGCGCTGTGCGTGCAGTAGCCGCCGTGCGCGGGCTTCGTCGTCCTGGTGCATCCACTCGGCCAGGTCGCTGATGCCATCGCTGATCTCCCGCTCGCGCCGAAGCAGACGTGCCCGCGAGCCCAGCACCCCCAGACCAGCGCTGGAGGCCGGGCTGGCCACGCGCAGCGCGCGTGCCAGGTGGCGCAGCAGACCGGCACGCGTCACGTCCGCCACGCGCTGCAGGTGCGGCAGCAACCACGACGGGGGGCAGGTGCTGCGGCTGCGCCACTGGCCGTAGCAGATCGCCGTGAACGCCAGGACGAGGGCGGCGTTGCCGATGTCGTTCGATGCCGCGCTGAGGACATCACTGTTTGCCGAGGCCAGCACCGCGGCCATGATCCGACTGGCGCCGTAGGTGAGGGCGCCGAGGCCACCGACACCCAGGACGCTCATTCCGGCGCGCTGAGCGGTGGGCTCACGGGTCTGCTGCCGAAAGCGCAGGGCTTCTCGCGTGAAGGCGAGGGCTGAGTTCACGAAGTAGCCCATGAACACCAGCCAGTAGATCAACCCGCTGTGACCACCCAGGCCGCTGGCGCGCTCGAGCATGGCGCGGGGATCGTCGTTGAGGTGGAAGCAGGTCTGCAGGAGGATCGCGACCACCAGCCACCGCCGTGAGATCCACCCGGAGACGCTGCGCGGCCGGTAACGGGGGGAGGTACCGGCCAGCAGTTCGGCTTGCACCATCGCCTGCCTGATGGGTACGAGTCCGATCAGGTGCTTGACGTGGTCCGTCAAGCCGGGGCGGCCGGTCGCGTCGTCCAAGGCTCGGGTGATCGGTTCCAAGCTCAACGTCAGTGCGATGGCCGCCGCACCGATGACCCACAGCAACCGCAGCGTGTTGTCCCGCCGTCGGGGGCTCGACTCCCCGCCACTGCGGGCGCGCAGCACGAGCAGGAGCAGCCAACCGGCCGTCAGCCAGCACAGCAGCGCGATGCACAGCCGCGGAACGCTCACCGTTCAGCGTCCTCGATGCCGAGCATGGAGCGCACCCGCACGCGGGCGAGCGCCGAGGACGGCGGGCGGGGAGCGGAGGCGTGCAGGGGTCGAAGGCGCATGCCTAGGTGGGTGGCCAGCAGTTCAGCATCGCGTTCGGCGGGGTCGCGCCACTCACCACGCGCCAGCAGCGGCTGCGCTGGCGCGGGCTCGGTGGCCAGGATGCGCCGGGCGGTGGCAGCGGAGACACCTTGCAGGTGGTGGTTCAGGCCGCACTGGTGGTCCAGGAGCATGTGGGCCAGTTCGTGCAGGATGTTGTGCGCACGGCCCTCGTGCCAGGCCGCCTCGTCGACCAGCAACACGTCGTGATCGGACATGCGCAGCCAGGCGGCACGAGCATCGTCCTTGCCGGTGACCGAGCGGACCCGGTGACGTGGGACGTAGCTGATGATGATCTCGCGCCCCGTGCGCTGTTCCACGACTTCGCGCAGATCACCCACGTCGGCGCCGGCGGGCAGTGCCAGGGAGTCGGCCAGGCGCCGGCAGCGGGGACTGGCCAGGACATCGCGTGCCCGCAGGTACACGCTCAGCACCTGCTCACGCACGGCGGAACGTACTTGCTGAATGGAGCGGGGCGCGTACTGAGTGTGCAGGTGGTGCTCGGTGCGGGCGCTCGAGGTGGTGCGTGGACGCATGGTCGGTGGTCTCCATGACTCGACGAACCCGCGCAGTATGCACACGTCCGAGCGGGCGAGCGAAAACCGCACGGCACCGTTCGGGTGCCCCTAGGGCTGCTCCACCTCTTCGTCGGCGCCCTCTGCCGCACTGGGCTCTTCAGCAACACCCGGGGAGTTCGCCTGGGCACTGTGCTCTCGAGGTCGGCGTCGGCGCAGGGGATCTTTCGCTCGTAGCGCTTCCCTGGACTCGAGTCCCTCGATGGTTGAGCGCAGCACGTCCAGGCCTTCCGTGCTGAGGTTGGTCGCTCGTAGCAGCAGGTCCTCGATGCCTCGCTGACGCATCGCGGCCAGCAGTTGCAGCTCCGCGCTCGTGCGGGTCGCCACCTGATCGCCTTCGAGGAAGTACTTCGGGTCGACTCCGAAGAAGGCAGCGATGGCGGTGATCTGGTCGAAGCCGGGGTTGCGGCTGGCACCGGATCGCAGACGTGACAGGTGCGAGGGCGTGATGCTGACCTTGCCGGCCTCGTTGATGCCGTCGGCGACCTCGCGTAGGGAGTACTGCCGGCCAGTGGGGTGGCGGATGTGGTGGAACAGTTGATCGAGTCGCGCGGCGAACACCCCTGGATCGTTCGGGGGTGTCATGCGTCCTCCATGCCTGCTCGGGCCACCGCTGTCGTCGACCCCGCCACGTCAGGGCGTCACAGCGGAGCGTGGCGAAGCCTGCCACACGCCGACTGCTGCGATGCCTCATCTGCAGCGTGCATCAATGCACGCCTGGGCTATGCTCGTGCACCGTGAACCACGCCCATCCCGACTGACCCTCCCGAAGGCGCGCGGAGCACAGCCTCGACCTACCGCGAGCCACGAGCCACGAGGAGACGACACTCGACTCCCCCACCGCACGACTGCACCACCCCCTTCAGGGCGCACCGGACATCCGCACTCCTCGTGCGCGGTGGCGCACCACACAGCCGGCCGCCGACTCCAGGACGACCCGACCTCAGGAGCAACCTCAGGAGCAAGGGAGGACCGTGTCCCGCTGCAGCACCGTGCGCGACGCCCACCGCGAGGTAGAGCGGTTGGCCGACGAACTGGACCTTCCCGCCGCTTACACCCAGGACACGTGGTTGGAGACGGTCAGTCGACGCCTGGGCCGCCCCATCTACTGCAGCCAGATGCCGGTGAAGCTGCTGCGACTGCTCGCGCTCGTGCACTCCGAGTGCATCACCGGCTTCACCCTCACTTACCGCGACGGCTGGCTGATCTTGCTCAGCGCAGACCTGAGCGAGGCGCAGCGACCCGTGGTGCTGGGTCACGAGCTGGCCCGCATCTGCTCCGGCGACGTGCCGGCCGGAACGGATCCCCACACCAACACCGACGTCGCCCAGGCGCTCTTCGCGCTCTTGGGCCTGGCCGAGCCGAGGGACGCTCCATCCGAGCGCTGAGCTCCAGCCCCGGCCAGAGGCGTCGCACCGATCGCCTGAGGAGGCCGCTGACGAGCAGGTGGTCCACCGGACACCTGGGTCGCTGCGATCCTGCATGTGCCCGTGGTGGCGCGCACACCACGACGCGCTCGTCTGGGCAGCTGAACGGCACCAGCTCGGATGCCCGCGCGACGAGGCTCCTGCCCCCAGCGTCGTCAATTGATCAGCAGCTCGCGCCGGGTGAGCCGCTCGGCGCTTCTCGCGCCTGAGCCGGTCATCATCGCCTGAGCGAGCGCACGAGATGACCTCGGCTCGGCGGGGCCGGCGGACCCGCGCAGGCTCGAGCGGGCGTTCCGCGCGCTCGCACCGGTCGTGAACGCTCGCGGGAGGTCGCGCGCCCTAGCGAAGGCGCCGAGAAAGCTGCGGCACTGCTGGAACGAGGGGTGAGCAGCAGCAGCTGCGGGCGGTGTCGGCGGCCACGCTGGGTGAGCGGTGCAGGCACTACACTGCGGGGCGGGTGGTGCTCGGACCGACGAAGGCGCTGTCAAGGGGTGCGGATCCTGTCGTCGCTGGGAGGACCGCGCTGCAGCAAACCGTGAGGCCCCAGACGCGGCCGTCCACGGGGTCGAGGGATGCGTTTCGCTGGCGCTTAGATCTCGACTCGCGGCACCTTCGTCGGCCCCGGCACCGCCCGCGCCGCCACCCGCGGCGCTGACCGCTGCACGCCGACGAGGAGGACCGACCCCGATGCCTGAGGCCAGCTCCCGGCGCACCCCTGACCCCGCCGCGGTCCAGGTCCAGGTCGAGCGCCTCATCGCCGTGGACGACGAGGCGCTCGCCGGCGCCTTCAGCGACCACCTGTGGTGGCTGACCAGCGCCGTCACCGCCGACGGTGAGCCGGTGCACGACATCTCCGATGACGAGTTCGCCGAGCAGGCGGCCTACCGCGCCCCTGCGCTGGCGGCACGAGCACTGAAGGCCGTGCGGCGAGCGCAGCAAAGCGTGCACGAGACGGTGCCGCGCCAGCCCGCTGAAGATGAGCAGGCCTGGCAGCGGCGGGTACGTCGCTACCTGAGCCACCTCGAACGCGAGGAGGTGATCTTGCAGACGGTGGTCGCCGGGCTGAAGGCGCAGCGCGGCATCATCGCGACGCCACGCAACCCGCGACGCCGAGCAGAGCACCGCCTGGCCCAGATGAACCTGGCCCAGGACCTGCCTAAGGGCACGATCGTGGAGCTCACCCAGCAGGAGAAGCGCGTGGCCAAGCGTCGTTGATGCGCCGACACGCTGACGGGTCAAGGGCCGCGAACTCACTGCCGGAGGGAGGAGTCCGCGGCCCGTGAGACATCTGCGGGCTGGAGCGGGCCATTGAGGCGCGGTGGGCGGTGCTCACCGAGGTGCGCGCCCGCTCGGGCGCCGGTGCCGTCGCGCGTGATCAGGAAGCGCTGACGGTGAAGTCTTTGATGTCGATGTAGCTGTCCTGCGGAGCGCCCGGAGGGTTGAAGAAGGTCTCGGCCATGACCTGGTTCCACCGCGTGTCCACGCCGGCCGCGCGCCAGCGCACGTCGTCGATGGAGACCGCGTGCACGCCGTCGAGCCACACGTCCAGGCCGCCGTCGTCCTTGCCGGCGGTGTTGGTGCTCACCTGGATCTTCACCGGCACCCAGCGCTCGGTCGGGATGCGCAGGCGCTGCCCGTCGCCACCGCGCAGCGGCACGGAGATGCCCCACTGCCGGTAGCTCTGGCCGGCCGCACGAGGGGCGTAGACGTAGGCGTCGGCGTGCGGGTAGCCGACGCTGTCCTCGCTGGACTTGCGCGTGTGCAGGCGCACGGAGAAGGCATCCGGCTCCAAGGTGCCGCCGCTAGAGCCGTACCAGCCGCTCTCGTCGTTCGGCTTGCCAGCCAGCCCTGGCCACTTCATCTCCGCCGTGGTCAGGCCGTCGTCGTGCAGGTCGCTGCTGACGCGCACCTGGTAGCTCAGGGTGAGCTGGTCCGTCTCCGGCAGCGGTGAGCGCACCTTGTAGCCGTTCATCTCGCCTTCGACCAGCGCGACGCGCGAGATCCCGTCGCTGGGGGTCCTCACGTTGCCCGCGTCGACCTGCACAGCCGAGGGCTCGTGCGCCAGGGAGGCCAGCGTGACGCTCCTGGCGGACCGGGCGGCGGACCGGGTCGCGGACGGGGAGGGCTCCGAGGCGTTGGAGCCCTCGTCGCCGTCCTCGCGTGAAGGGGTGGCCTCCTCGGCGTCGGCGTGCTGCTCGTCGTTGCCGGTGGTGACGTCGCTCAGGGCTTCACGCAGCACCGGGAACCACCGCTTGGCCATCGCGGCGTAGCCGGCCTCGTCGGGGTGCACGTCGTCGGGCAGCATGTCGTCGGAGATGGCGCCGGCCATGCCCACGACACGCACCGTGCAGCCGCCCTCGGCGACCTCGTCGTCGCTGGCGACGATCAGCGGGTTCAGGTGCTCGGCGATGGCCGCGTTCTCAGCCGCCTTGGTCTTGGTGTGCAGCTGGTGGTTAGTCGCCGCGACGATCGGCACGCCTGGCGCCGCTTGGCAGATGGTGTCCAGGTACTCCTGCCAGCGCTGCGCCAGCCCGGCGGTCTTGCCTTGGAAGACGTCGTTGCCGCCGGCGCTGACCATGACGAGGTCGGGGTCGGCGGCCTTCACCCACTGCGCCGTCTTGGGCAGCATCTGCTCGATGCTCCCGCCCCAGTGAGCGTCCGTGGCGCGGCTGCTCAAGCTGGTCGGGCCGGAGGCGTTGGAGGTGCCGACCCACTGCACGTTGACGCCGATGCCTTCCAGCAGCTGCTGCACTTGCGGGCGCGCTCCGCCGAGGTCGTTGTCCACGATGGAGTCGCCCAGGGTCTGGATGCGCAGCGAGCTGGGCAGCTTGGTGTGCTCGGTGCCGCTCATCGACGCTTCGCGACCAGCGTCGTCGTCCGTGGTGGGCTGCGCGTCGTCACTAGTGGAAGCTTCATTCGCGATGTCCTCGGCGGCGTCGTCACCGGTGAGGAAGGCCAACAGTCCGTCCCACCAGTGCTCCACCTCTTCGTCCCCCTGCTCATCGTGCGGAGGGCCCTGCGTCCATGCGGCGCGCTGGTCGTAAGCAGTCGTGGTGACCGCGGCGCCGCTCATGCCCACCTCAGACACCTCGGCGTCATGCTCTTGCGGGAGGGCCGGTCCACTGGTCGGGTCGGGCAGGGGTTGCGCGGTGGCCGGGGAGGTCAGCGCCGGCGCCAGGCACAGCACCGCGGTGAGCGGTAGTGCCGCCAGGCGTGCGGTGCGGCGGTGGCGATACCTGCGTCCGGGGGTGCGAGCAGTGGAGCGGGTGGTGCCCGAGCCTTCCAGGGACGGCGGGGGGCTGACAAGCTTCAAGAGGTCCTCCAGGTGCAGACAGCTGATCGGGGGGCCAGCGGCAGGGTCGACGTGGCTGGTCGCTGTGCACGGCCCTGGCGCTGTGTGAGGCCGGGGGGGGGGGGGGGGGGGGGGGGGGGGGGGGGGCGGCGGGGGGGGGGGGGGCCGGGGGGGGGGGGGGGGGGGGGGGGGGGGGGGGGGGGGGGGGGGGGGGGGGCGGGGCGGGGCGCGGCCGCGCCGCCGGGCCCGCGGCGCGCCGCGGGGCGGGCCGGCCGGCCCCCCCGGCCCCGCCCCCCCCCCCCCCCCCCCCCCCCCCCCCCCCCCCCCCCCCCCCCCCCCCCCCCCCCCCCCCCCCCGGGCGGCACGTCGAGCACGTCCAGCGCCGCGGGTACCCCGGAGGCGCCCGCGGGGGCGCCGGCCGCCTCCAGGGCCAGCTCCCGCAGGCGCGCGTGCAGGGCGTCGCCGGTGCCCACGAGCAGCAGCAGCCCGCCGCGCGCGTCGGTCAGGTGCTGCACCGGGTGCGCGCCGGTGCGCGCGCCCGGTGCGCGGTGCCCGCAGCCCGGCTCCGCCGCCGGCAGGTGCAGGGTGCCCGGGACGGTGCCCCGCGCCAGGGTGCGCGCCCACTCGGCGGGGCTCGTGCGCGCCGGCGCGCAGGCCGGTGTCGAGAGCTGGTGCCCGCAGCCCGTACAGTTGGACCCGGTGCGCTCCGAAGGCCCACCCGGTGTCGTGGTCCCCGTGGTCCCCGTGGTCACGTGTGCCCTCCTCGGAGCGCGATCGTCCTGACCTCCCGGCGTCAGCCGTGTCGAGCCCTGCTCGACTGAGGTCAGGCTCACCTTACGATCAGGAGGAAGAATGAACAACGCTCGTCCCAAGGTGCGCATCAGCCGCGCCCTGGGGGTGGCCCTCACCCCGAAGGCCGCCCGCTACATGGACCGCCGCCCGTACCCGCCGGGCATGCACGGCCGCAAGCAGAAGAAGGCGTCGGACTACGCCACGCAGCTGCGCGAGAAGCAGCGCCTGCGCTACCAGTACGACGTCAGCGAGACCCAGCTGCGCCGCGCCTACGACCTGGCCAAGCGCAAGCCGGGCAAGACGGGCCAGAACCTGGTGCAGCTGCTGGAGACCCGCCTGGACGCGGTCGTGTGGCGCGCCGGCTTCGCCCGCACCATCTACCAGGCCCGCCAGATGGTCGTGCACCGCCACATCGTGGTCGACGGCCGCCGCGTGGACCGCCCGTCCTTCCGCGTCGTGCCCGGCCAGGTCGTCGAGGTCGCCGCGCGCAGCAAGACCAAGACCCCGTTCATCGTGGCCGCCGAGGGCGGCTGGAGCGAGAACGAGATCCCGGGCTGGCTGGACGTGGCCCGCGACCAGCTGACCGCCCGCGTGCAGGTCCTGCCCGTGCGCGAGCAGATCCCGGTGACCTGCGACGAGCAGCTCGTCGTCGAGTACTACTCGCGCTGACGCACGAGCCCCGCTCGCGCTGACGCGCACGGAGGGCGCCGACCCCACGGGTCGGCGCCCTCCGCGCGTCCCGGCCCGTCCGACGGGTCCGTCGGACGGGCCCCGCCCGGCTACAGGCGCGGGGAGCTGCGCTGCGAGAGCGCGGCCTCGTCCAGGTCCAGCTGCTCCAGCAGCTCGCGCACCGCCTCCTCGGCGACCGCGCCGTCCTCCTGCGCGCCCACCAGCGCCTCGCGCTGGGCGCCGATCATCCGCCGGCGCAGCTGCACCCCGGTGCGCGCGGCCCGCCGGCCCTCGGCGGCGTCCTCGTCCTCGGCGCTCTCGGCCGCGCGCAGCGCCGCCAGCTGCTCGGCGCGCTGCAGCACCAGCTCGGCCACGCGCCGGTCCACGGGGTCCTGCGCCTCGTCACGGGCCCGGCTCAGCTCCTTGCGCGCGGTGCGCGAGGCCAGCTCGCGCGCGCGCTCGCGCTGCTGCTCCAGCCACTCGCGCTCCTCGGGCGCCTCCACCCGCAGCCGCCGGATCAACGCCGGCAGGGTGGAGCCCTGCAGCAGCAGGGTGCCCACCGCCACCGCGAAGGCCAGCACCTGCAGGTCGGCGCGGTGCGGGAAGGGCTCGCCGGACGCGGTGCGCTCGGGGATGCCGGCCGCCGCGGCCAGCGTGACCACCCCGCGCATCCCGGTCCAGGCGATCACCAGGTCCTCGCGCGCGCTGTAGTGCCGCCCGCCGGGGGAGAAGCGCCCGCGCAGCAGCCGGCGCATGAGCAGCCCGCCGCCCGTCACCCAGGCCACCCGCACCACGACCACGGCCAGCAGCACGACCGCGCTGGCCCACGCCAGCGCGGGCAGGCTCGAGCCGCCCTCCAGGGCGTCCTGCAGCAGGAAGCGGAACTGCAGGCCCAGGTAGGCGAAGACGAAGGCCTCCAGCAGCACGTCCAGCAGGTGCCAGGCGTCGCGCTCGGCGATGCGCGTGGCGTAGACGGTGCGCACCGAGCGGCGCGAGAGGGCGAAGCCCGCGGCCACCACGGCCAGCACCCCGGAGACCTCCAGCGCCTCGCCGACCGCGTAGGCGGTGAAGGGCGTCAGCACCGCCAGCGCCGTCATGTTCGCCGGGTTCCACAGCCGGGTGCGCACCGCGTGCACCGCCCGGCCCAGCAGCGCGCCGACCAGGACCCCGCCGACGGCCTCGAAGAGGAAGAACAGCACCGGGTTCCCGATCACGGTCTCGGTGCCGGCCACCGCGGCCGTGGCGGTGGAGAACAGCGTCAGCGCCGCGGCGTCGTTGACCAGGCTCTCGCCCTTCAGCGTCGTCAGCACGCGCGCGGGCAGCCCCAGGCGCCCGCCGATCGCCACCGCCGTGACCGCGTCCGGCGGGGAGACGACCGCCGCGAGCACCAGCGCGGTGCCCAGGCCCAGCCACGGCACCGCCCAGGCGGCCACCGCGCCCACCACCGCGGTGGTCACCACGACCAGCAGCACGCCCAGGTCGGTGATCGAGCGCCAGCGGCGCACGAAGCCGCGCCAGGAGAAGTCGGTGGTGGTGGAGAAGAGCAGCGGCGGCAGGACGACGGAGAGGATGACGTCCGGCGGCAGCTCCAGGCGCGGCAGGCCGGGCACGAAGGAGACCGCCGCGCCCGTCACGGCCAGCACCAGCGGCGCCTGCCAGCCGCGGCGGAAGGAGACGATCGTCAGGGCCAGCGCGCCCAGCAGGACGAGGAGGAGCTGGGGGAGCACCCGCCCAGTCTCGCGGCGGGTGCTCCCGGGCGCCCGTCAGCGCCGGGGCGCCGGGGCGGGTGTCAGGCCGGCTTCGGCGCCGTCATCGACATCACGTCCAGCGCCGCGTCGAGCTCGGCCTCGGTGAGGTCGCCGCGCTCGACGTGCCCGAGCGCCACCACGGCCTCGCGCACGGTGGTGCCGTGCGCCACCGCGTGCTTGGCGACCTTCGCGGCCGCCTCGTAGCCGATGACGCGGTTGAGGGGGGTGACGATCGAGGGGGAGGACTCCGCGTAGCGCCGGCACTGCTCCACGTCCGCCTCCAGGCCGTCGACCGTGCGGTCGGCCAGCAGCCGCGCGGCGTTGCCCAGCAGCCGGGTGGACTCCAGCACCCCGCGGGCCATGACGGGGATCTGCACGTTCAGCTCGAAGGCTCCGCTGGCGCCGGCCCACGCCACCGTGGCGTCGTTGCCCACGACCTGCGCGCACACCATGAGCACCGCCTCGGGCACGACCGGGTTCACCTTGCCCGGCATGATCGAGCTGCCCGGCTGCAGGTCCGGCAGGCGCAGCTCGCCCAGGCCGGTGCGCGGGCCCGAGCCCATCCAGCGCAGGTCGTTGCACACCTTCGTCAGGCTCACGGCCACGGTGCGCAGCGCCCCGGACAGCTCCACCAGCGCGTCGCGCGCGCCCTGCGCCTCGAAGTGGTCCTCCGCCTCCGTCAGCGGCAGGCCGGTGTCGGCGGCCAGCAGCTCGATGACGCGCTGCGGGAAGCCGGGCGGGGTGTTGATGCCCGTGCCCACCGCGGTGCCGCCCAGCGGCACCTCCGCCACCCGCACCACGGTGCCCCGCACGCGCTCGACGCCGCGGCGCACCTGCGCGGCGTAGCCGGCGAACTCCTGCCCCAGCGTGACGGGGGTGGCGTCCATGAGGTGGGTGCGCCCGGACTTCACCACGCCGGCGAACTCCTGCGCCTTGCGCCGCAGCGAGGCCTCCAGGTGCTCCAGCGCCGGCACCAGGTCGTTCACCACGGCCGAGGTGGCCGCCACGTGCACCGAGGTGGGGAAGACGTCGTTGGAGGACTGCGAGGCGTTGACGTGGTCGTTGGGGTGCACCGGGCGGCCCAGGCGCTCGGTGGCCAGGGTCGCCAGGACCTCGTTGGCGTTCATGTTGGAGCTGGTGCCCGAGCCGGTCTGGAAGACGTCGACGGGGAACTCCGCGTCCCAGCGGCCGGTGGCGACCTCCTCGGCGGCCTCGGCCACCGCGCGCGCCACGTCCTGCTCCAGCACGCCGAGCTCGGCGTTGGCCAGGGCCGCGGCCTTCTTCACGCGCGCCAGCGCCTCGATGTGCGCGCGCTCCAGCGGGGTGCCCGAGAGGGGGAAGTTCTCCACGGCCCGCTGCGTCTGCGCCCGCCACTTGGCGGCGGCGGGGACCCGGACCTCCCCCATCGTGTCGTGCTCGACGCGGAACGCGGGCTGCTCGGTCCCGGTCGCCGCGGGGGCGCCGGTGCGGTCGTCAGTGGCCATGGGCCCATCCTGCCAAGGGCCCGCCGGGCGGCGCGCGGGCCGGGTGCCCGGGCCGGGTGCGCGGGTGCCCGGCGCTGATCACGGTCCGCTCACGGTCGGTGCCCGGGCGGATCCCCGGCTGGCCCCCGGGCCGCCGCCGGGTGTAGGCAGTGCACCACAGGACGCTACGCACGACGACGACGTCGGAGGTGGGGCCAGTGGGAGGTCGGTGGCGCGGGAGAGCGGGGGCGGGTGCGGTGGCGGTCCTCGCCGCCGGGTGCCTGGTCTCCTGCGGGGACGGGTCGGCGGCCACGGGCGCGCCGACGCTGAACTGGTACGTCAACCCGGACAACGGCGGTCAGGCGAGGATCGCGGAGCAGTGCAGCGCCGACTCAGGCGGCGCCTACGCCATCGAGGTCTCGATCCTGCCCAGCGACGCCGCGCAGCAGCGCGAGCAGCTCATGCGGCGCCTGGCGGGCAACGACACCTCGATCGACCTGATGAGCCTGGACCCGGTGTTCGTGCCGGAGACCTCCGAGGCGGGGTTCCTGGCCCCGATCCCCGAGGAGCTGCAGCAGACCTTCACCGAGGGGGTCGTGCAGGGCGCCGTGCAGGGCGCGAGCTGGAAGGGCGAGCTGGTCGCCGCGCCGTTCTGGGCCAACACCCAGCTGCTGTGGTACCGCCGCTCGGTGGCCGAGGCCGCCGGGCTGGACCTCTCGCAGCCGGTGACGTGGCAGCAGCTCATCGACGCCGCGCAGTCGCAGGGCACCGCCATCGGCGTGCAGGGCCAGCGCGCGGAGTCCATGACGGTGTGGGTCAACGCGATGATCGCCTCGGCCGGCGGGCAGGTCATCGAGAACCCCGAGGCCAAGGGGCCCGACATCCGCCTGGGCATCGACAGCGGGGCCGGCCGGGCCGCGGCGGAGGTCATGGCGGCCATGGACGAGGCGGGGGTGACCGGCCCGGGCGTGGACAACCGCGACGAGGCGGGCACCGCGAACCTCTTCCAGCAGGACGGCGCGGCGTTCATGGTGAACTGGCCGTTCGTCTACGCCCAGGGCAGGGCCGCCGCCGAGGGCGGCACCATGGACCAGGCGATCTTCGACGACTACGGTTGGACGACGTACCCGGCCATGGAGGCCGGCACACCGGCGGCCCCCCCGCTGGGGGGCATCGACATCGGGGTCAGCGCCTTCTCCGAGAACCCGGACCTGGCGTTCGAGGCCCTGCAGTGCATCGTCTCGGAGGAGAACCAGGCCGCCTACATGGTCTCCGACGGCAACCCCGCCGCCCTGGAGTCCGTGTACGACGACCCGCAGGTGCAGGAGGCGTACCCGATGTACGACACCATCCGCGCCTCGCTGGAGGCGGCGGCACCTCGGCCGCAGACCGCCTACTACAACGAGGTCAGCCAGGGCATCGCCGACCAGTGGCAGCCCGTCTCCTCCGTCGGCGAGGCCACGCCGGAACGGTCGCAGGAGTACATCCAGCAGGTCCTGAGAGGGGAGAAGCTGCTGTGAGCACCACCGCCACCCCGCTCGGCGCGGAGGTCGCCGCGGACCCGAGGGGGACGAAGCGCACCCGGGCGCGCAAGAGCGACAAGTCGCGCGCCGAGGCCCGGCTCGGCTGGTACCTGGCCGGGCCGGCGTTCGTCATCCTCGTCCTCGTCACGGGCTACCCCATCCTGCAGGCGCTGTACGAGTCGCTGTTCAGCTTCCGGCTCACCGCCCCGGCCGACCGCGAGTTCGTGGGCCTGCGCAACTACGGCGTCATCCTCACGGACTCGCTGTGGTGGGAGGCGCTGGCGAACACCGCGCTGATCACCGTGGTGACGGTGGCCGTCGAGCTGGTGCTCGGCTTCGCGCTGGCGATGGTGATGCACCGGGTGCTCGGCTGGCTGCGCCCGATCGTGCGCACGGCCATCCTCGTGCCCTACGCGGTCATCACCGTCGTGTCGGCCTACGCCTGGCAGTACGCCTTCGCCCTGACCACCGGGTTCATGAACGCCGTGGTGCCCGGCGTGGGCGAGGACTTCGACTGGTTCGCGAACAAGTGGACGGCGCTGCTGGTCATCTGCCTGTCGGAGATCTGGAAGACGACGCCGTTCATCTCGCTGCTGCTGCTGGCCGGCCTGGCGCAGGTGCCCTCGGACACCATCGAGGCGGCCAAGGTGGACGGCGCCACGGCGTGGGAACGGCTGTGGCGGGTGACGCTGCCGAACATGAAGGCCTCCATCATGGTGGCCCTGCTGTTCCGCGCCCTGGACGCGTTCCGCATCTTCGACAACGTCTACATCATGACGCAGGGCGCCGCCGGCACGCAGACGGTCTCCGCCCTGGCGTACAACCAGACGATCAGCCGGCTCGAGATCGGCCTGGGCTCGGCGGTCTCGGTGCTGCTGTTCGTCTGCGTCCTGCTGATCTGCTTCATCGCCATCAGGGTCTTCAAGGTGGACCTGGCGCGCGCCCGCGGGGAGGGCTGACATGGGTGGGATGTCCACGAGGGAGAAGGCCGGCTGGTACGCCGGGGCGCTGCTCATCGTCCTGTACGCGATCGTGCCCGTCGTCTACATCGTCTCGATGAGCTTCAAGTCCGAGTCGGACCTGTCGAACCGGCGGTTCTTCCCCACGCGCTGGACGGGGGAGAACTACAGCGGCATCTTCTCCGGCAGCGGCTCGGAGCTGTTCCTGCCGGCGCTGCGCAACTCCATCATCACGTGCCTGGTCGCCACCCTCATCGCCGTGGTGCTGGCCATGTTCGCCGCCTACGCGATCGCCCGGCTGGACTTCCCCGGCAAGCGCCTGGTGCTCACCAGCGCGCTGGCCGTCGCGGTGTTCCCGGTCATCACGATGGTGACCCCGCTGTTCAACCTGTGGCGGCGCATCGGGCTCTACGACACCATCCCGGGCCTCATCATCCCGTACCTGGCGCTGACGCTGCCGATCTCCATCTGGACGATGTCGGCCTTCTTCCGCGGCATCCCGTGGGACATGGAGCAGGCCGCCCAGGTGGACGGGGCCACCAGCTGGCAGGCGTTCCGCAAGGTCATCGTGCCGCTGGCGGCGCCCGGGGTGTTCACCACGGCGATCATCGCCTTCTTCATCGCCTGGAACGACTTCGTGTTCGGCATCTCGCTGACGTCGACCTCCGACGCGCAGCCGGTGCCGGCCGCCCTGAGCTCCTTCACCGGCTCCAGCTACTTCGTCCAGCCGACGGGCGCCATCTCGGCGGCCGCCGTGATCGTCACCATCCCGGTCGTCCTGCTGGCGCTGGTGTTCCAGCGCCGCATCGTCGCCGGCCTCACCAACGGCGCCGTCAAGGGCTGAAAGGAACCGATCGTGGCACGCATCGAGCTGAAGAACATCGTCAAGAGGTACGGCGACGGCTTCCCGGCCGTCAACGACGTGAGCCTGGACATCGCCGACGGCGAGTTCGTCATCCTCGTCGGCCCCTCCGGCTGCGGGAAGTCCACTCTGCTGCGCATGGTCGTCGGCCTGGAGGACATCTCCGACGGCGACCTGCTCATCGACGGCAGGCGCGTGAACGACCTGGCCCCGCGCGACCGCGACCTGGCGATGGTGTTCCAGAACTACGCGCTGTACCCGCACCTGACGGTGGCGGAGAACATCGCCTTCCCGCTGCGGCTGAACCACTCGAAGGTGCCCGACGCGGAGGTGCGCGAGCGCGTGCGCCGCGCGGCGGACATGCTCGAGCTGAACGAGCACCTGGACCGCAAGCCGGCGAACCTCTCCGGCGGCCAGCGCCAGCGCGTGGCCATGGGCCGCGCCATCGTGCGCGACGCCAAGGCGTTCCTCTTCGACGAGCCGCTGAGCAACCTCGACGCCAAGCTGCGCGGGCAGATGCGCACCGAGATCGCCCGCATGCAGCGCTCGCTGGGCACCACGACGATCTACGTCACTCACGACCAGACCGAGGCGATGACCCTCGGCGACCGCGTGGCGGTGCTGCGCAAGGGCGTGCTGCAGCAGGTCGCCAGCCCGCGCGAGCTGTACGAGCAGCCGGTCAACCTCTTCGTGGCCGGCTTCATCGGCTCCCCGCCGATGAACTTCCTGCCCGCCCGGGTGCGCGGGGACCGCCTGGAGCTGCCCTTCTGCCAGGTGCCCAGGCCGGCCGCGGTCGGCGCCGAGCACGAGGGCGAGCTGCTCATCGTCGGCGTGCGCCCCGAGCACTTCGACGACGCGGACGTCACCGACGCCCCCGCCGGGGCGGTGACCTTCGAGGCGCAGGTCGACGTCACCGAGTGGCTGGGCAACGAGCTGTACGCGTACGTGCCCTTCGAGGCCGCCGCCGAGACGCGCGCGCAGCTCGCCGAGCTGGACCGCGAGCTCGACGGCGAGAGCCTGCGCAGCCAGCTCGTGGTCACGCTCGACGCGATGAGCGGGGTGCGCGACGGCGACACCGCCCGGCTGTGGTTCGACCCGCGCCGCATGCACGTCTTCGACCCGGGCAGCGGCCTGAACCTCACCCGCGACGAGGAGCGGGCCCGCCGCATCGCCGAGACCTCCGAGGCGCTGCGCAGGCGCTCGCTGGAGCGGGCGCAGCAGCAGCGCAGCGGCGGTGAGCGCGTCCCGGCCTGAGCGCCGCAGGACCCCCGGGCCGCCACGCCGGGTGAGCTCTCCTCACCCGGCGTAGCGGTCGGAGGGAGCCGGGCGGGCCGCGCCCCACCGGCGCCGCCGCCCGGTTAAGGTGCCCGCCACGAGGCCGTCCTCCCGGCGGCCGGGGGCGGGCGAGAGGCGGGTGCGTGCCGGTGGACGCGCTTCCCGGTGCCCTCGTGCCCGCGCCGCGCGCCGTGGGCGACCTGGCCCTGGTGCACGAGCCGGCCGAGGGCCTGCAGGTCTCGGTGCGCCGCACCCTGGAGGGCGCGCCGGTGCCCGAGTGGCGCGCCCTGGCCGTGCGCGGCGGGCACCCGCCGTTCTGCGGGCCGGACTGGCTGCGCGCGGTGCACACCCACCTCGGCGCGGGCGAGCCGCTGCTGGTGCTCGTGCGCCGCCAGGGCCGGCTGCTGGCCCTGGGCGCCTTCGCGGTGCTGGCCGCCGGGCCCGGCGGCAGCCGCCCGGTCGTCACGCTGCTGGGCGCCGGGGGCAGCGACTACGCCTCGGTGCCCACCGACCCCGACAGCCCCGTGCCCTGCGCGCGGCTGCACGCCGCCGTCCTGGACGCCGTGCTGGCCGAGGTGCCCGGCGCCCTGTTCGACCTCGAGCAGGTCCTCGAGGACGACCCGCTGCTGGACGCCGCCCGCGAGTGGGCCGGCGCGCGCGGCTACTCCGCCCGCCGGCTGCGCCAGGCCACCGTCCACGCGGTGCGCCTGCCGGCCACCGTGGCCGAGCACGACGCCGCCTTGGGCCGGCACGCCCGCCACGAGGAGCGCCGGCAGTGGCGCCGCCTGGCCGAGCGCGGGGAGCTCGTCGTCGCCGACGACCTGCTCGACGGGCTGGCGGAGCTGCGCGAGGACGACCCGGACGCCGCCGAGGAGCGCCTGTCGCTGCTGCTGGCCGAGCTGGCCGCCGTGGACGCGGCCCACCCGCGCGCCGCGCGCCGGCGCCAGCCGTGGCGCGGGGCCCCCGGGCGCACGCTGGCGCAGTTCCTGCGCACCGCCCCGCGCGGGTTGGTGCAGCTGTCGGGCCTGCGCGTGGACGGCCGCCTCGTCGCCTACGCCCTGTGCCTGGCCGGCCCGCGCGCCCTGCACGGCTACGTGCAGGCCTACCGCGCCGACGTGGCCGCCACCGGCCCGGGCACGCTGCTGCTGCTGCGGGTGCGCCGGCGGGCCCTGCTGTCCGGGTACGCCGAGCTGGACCTCATGCGCGGCGAGGAGGGCTACAAGCGCCGCCTGGGCCCCACCGCCCGGCACACCGCCCGCCTGACCCTGGCGCCCGCCGGCCTGGCGCCGGTGCCCGCGGCCCTGGACCGCGCCGTGCTGCTGCGGCGCACCTACCGCGACGAGCTGCACCGCTCCGCGCGCCTGGGCCGCTCCGCCGACGCCGTGGCCGGCGCGGCCGAGGCGGTGCGCGCCGACCTGGCCCGCCGCTCCGCCGCCGTGCGCTCGGCCGGCCGGCGCGCCGCCCGCGTCGGCGCCCTGCTGCGCCCCTCCCCGCTCGCCCGGCGCTCCCGGCGCGGCTGAACCCCGGCCCGGGCGGGCTGGGCGGGGCTCAGGCGGCTCGGGCGGGGCTCAGGCGGCGTCCAGCTCCGCGCGCGTGGGCGGGTTCGCGCCCGCGCGCGAGCAGGTGATCGAGGCCGCGCGCACCGCCGTGCGCAGCACGTCCTGCAGCGCGTCCAGGCGCAGCGCGCGCAGCGCCCGCGCGCCCGCCGGGCCCAGCAGCCCGTGACCGGCCAGCGCGTGCAGCAGCCCGGAGGTGAAGGCGTCGCCGGCGCCGACGGTGTCCACCACCCGCGTCGGCGGCGCCGGCACCCGCAGCACCCCGGCCCCGGCCACGCCCACCGCGCCCTCGCCGCCGCGGGTGACCACCACCAGCGCCGGCCCGCGCCGCTGCCAGCGCCGCGCCACGTCCACCGGGTCCTCGCCCGGGCACAGCCAGCGCAGGTCCTCGTCGGAGGCCTTGACCACGTCGGCGGCCTCCACGAACGCCTCCACCCGCACCAGGCCCTCGGCCGGCGAGCCGAGGAACGCCGGGCGCACGTTGGGGTCGTAGCTGGTGGTCGCGCTGCCGCGCCGGGCGTGCAGCAGCTCCAGCGCCTGCCCGGCACCGGGCTCGACGGCCGCCCCGATCGAGCCGGTGTGCACCACGTCGACGTCGTCGAGCGAGGCGGGCAGGGGGGCGGCCGGCAGGCGCCAGTCGAGGTCGAACTCGTAGGTGGCGCTGCCGCGCTCGTCCAGCTGCGCGCGCGCCACCGACGTGGGCAGCTCGTCCACCGCGCCCGGCGCCAGGTGCACCGGCCCGGCCGCCAGGTGCTCGCGCAGCAGCCGGCCGTGCTCGTCGTCGCCCAGGCGCGTCAGCAGCGTCACCTCGTGCCCGAGCCGGCCCAGGCCGTAGGCGGCGTTGAGCGGACTGCCGCCGGGGTGCTCGGCGGTGGAGCCGTCGGCGGCGCGCACGACGTCGACGAGGGACTCGCCGACGACCAGGGCGCGCGCCATCAGCGCGGGCCGGAGAAGTCGACGGCCGCGTAGGCGCGCAGCTTGGACAGGCGGTGCTCGGACTCCACCCGGCGGATCGTGCCGGACTTGCTGCGCATGACGATGCTGGAGGTGCTGATCGTGTCGCCGCGGTAGCGCACCCCGCCGACCAGCTCGCCGTCGGTGATGCCGGTGACGACGAAGTAGACGTTGTCGCTGGCCACGAGCGCGGAGGTGTCCAGCACCGCCTCGAGGTCGTGGCCGGCGTCGATCGCCTTCTGCTTCTCCTCGTCGTCGCGCGGGGCCAGCCGGCCCTGGATCGTGCCGCCCAGGCAGTGCATCGCGCAGGCCGCGATGATGCCCTCGGGGGTGCCGCCCACGCCCATGAGCAGGTCCACGCCGGTGCCCTCGCGCGCGGCCATCACCGCGCCGGCCACGTCGCCGTCGGTGATGAACTTGATGCGCGCGCCGGCGTCGCGCACCTCCTCGGCCAGCCGCGCGTGGCGCGGGCGGTCCAGGATGCACACGGTGATGTCCTCCACCCAGCGGTTCTTCGCCCGCGCCAGGCGGCGCACGTTCTCCTTCACCGGCAGGCGGATGTCCACCACGTCGGCGGCCTCGGGGCCGGCGACGAGCTTGTCCATGTAGAAGACCGCGCTGGGGTCGTACATGGTGCCGCGCTCGGCCACCGCCAGCACCGCCACCGCGTTGGGCATGCCGCGCGCGGTCAGGGTGGTGCCGTCGATCGGGTCCACCGCCACGTCGCACTCGGCGCCGGTGCCGTCGCCGACCCGCTCGCCGTTGTAGAGCATCGGGGCGTTGTCCTTCTCGCCCTCGCCGATCACGACGGTGCCGTTCATGCTCACGGTGCTGATGAGGGTGCGCATCGCGTTGACCGCGGCGCCGTCGGCCTTGTTCTTGTCCCCGCGCCCGACCCAGCGCCCGCCGGCCATGGCCGCGGCCTCCGTCACCCGCACCAGCTCCATGGCGAGGTTGCGGTCCGGCGCCTCGGTGCCGACGGCGAGCTCCGCGGGCAGGGGCGTCGAGGAGTGCTGGGACATGGGTCCTCCAGGGCGTGCGTCGTCGGGCCGTCAGCGTATCCGGCACCATGGGGGCGTGAGCCCGACCGGTCCGACCCCCGTGCCCGGGGCGCCCGCGCCCACCGGCGAGGACCCCCGCGGCGTCCCGCGCACCCGCCGCGGCGGCAACGTGCAGTCCATGGTGGTCTCGATGGCCGTCATCCTCGGCATCGTGGCGCTCGTGGTGTGGGTGGTGCCGCGCCCCAGCTCCGTGCAGCAGCCCCCCGCCGACGTGCCCAACGCCGCCGCCGGCGCCGCGCAGCGGCTGTCGTTCCTGCCGCCGGTGCCGCGCGTGCCGCAGGGCTGGACGGCCACCTCGGCGCAGCTGAACCGCTCCACCGACGGCGTGCTGACCTGGCACGTGGGCTACCGCACCGCGCAGGGGGAGTACCTCGCCCTCGAGGCCGCCCGCGACGTCACCCCCGCCTGGGTGCGCGCCCAGACCGCCGGCGGCGGCGAGGACGGCACCGCGGACGTCGACGGCCGCTCCTGGGAGCGGCGCCTGCAGGAGGACCGCGACCGCCACAGCCTCGTGCGCACCCAGGACGGCGTGACCGTCGTGGCCACCGGCGAGGCGGGCTACCCCGTGATCACCGAGCTGGTGCGCGCCACCGAGGCCGGCTGGGCCGCCGCCGGATCCACCTGGGGCTCCCCGCCCGCCTGAGCGCCGCGCCGCTCGGCCCCGCGCGCCGCTCAGCCCTGCGCGCCGCCCTCGGGGCGCGCGGCGTCCAGGCGGGCGCGCGCCCCGGCCAGCCAGCGCTCGCACGCCGCGGCCAGCGCCTCGCCGCGCTCCCACAGCGCCAGCGACTCCTCCAGGCCGGTGCCGCCGGCCTCCAGCCGGCGCACCACGTCGGCGAGCTCGTCGCGCGCGCGCTCGTAGCCGAGCGCGACCACCTCGTCCGGCACGTCCGGCTCGTCCGGCTCGTCGGGCTCGTCGGGGACCGCGGGTTCCCTGCGCTTGGTCGGCACGGGCACAGACCCTAGGCGGGCGGCGCGGGCCCCGCGGACCCGGCCCGCGGACCCGGCCCGCGGACCCGGCCCGCGGACCCGGCCCGCGGGTCAGACCGCGCGCGCGGGCAGCTCGCCGTCGGCCAGCCGCACCCGCAGGGCGGTGCCCGCCGGCGCGTCGGCCGGCTCGCGCACGACCCGCGCGGTGCCGTCGGCGCCCACCGCCTGCACCACCGCGTAGCCGCGCAGCAGGGTCGAGCGCGGCGAGAGGGCGCGCACCTCGGTGCGCAGGTGCTCCACCTCCACCGCGGCGCGCTCCAGCCGCCCGCCCAGCGCGCGCCGGGCGCGCTCGCGCAGCCGCTCCACCTCCGCGGCCGGGCCGTCGACGAGCACGTGCGGGGCGGCCAGCACCGGGCGGCTGCGCAGGGCGCGCAGCACCGCCTCCTCCCGCTCCAGGCGCGCGGTCAGCGAGCGCAGCCCCCGCGAGCGCAGCTGCGCCACGCCCGCCAGCTGCTCGGCGACGTCGGGCACCACCCGGCGGGCGGCGTCGGTGGGGGTCGAGGCGCGCACGTCGGCGACGAGGTCGAGCAGGGGGGTGTCGACCTCGTGGCCGATGGCCGAGACCACCGGGGTGCGGGCGGCGGCCACCGCGCGCACGAGCGCCTCGTTGCTGAAGGGCAGCAGGTCCTCCACGCTGCCGCCGCCGCGGGCCAGGACGACGACGTCGACCTCCTCCAGGGCGTCCAGCTCGCGCAGCGCCGCGCCGACCTCCGCCACGGCCGCCGGGCCCTGCACGGCCACCTCGCGGACCTCGAAGCGCACCGCCGGCCAGCGCAGGCGGGCGTTCTCCACCACGTCGCGCTCGGCGGCGCTGGCGCGCCCGCACACCAGGCCCACCACGCGCGGCAGGAAGGGCAGCGGCTTCTTGCGGCCGGGGTCGAACAGGCCCTCGGCGGCCAGGACCCGCTTGAGGTGCTCCAGGCGCGCCAGCAGCTCCCCGACGCCCACGGGGCGCACGTCGTCGGCGGTCAGGCTCAGCGTGCCGCGCTTGGCGTAGAACTCCGGCTTGGCGTGCACGACGACGCGCGCGCCCCCGCGCAGGCCCTCGGGCAGCGCCTCGCGCAGCCGCGAGAGCACCCGGCGCGTCAGCGTCACCGTCAGCGACATGTCGGTGTCGGTGTCGCGCAGGGTGACGAAGACCACGTGCGCGCCGGGGCGGTCGCTGACCTGCACGACCTGCCCCTCCACCCACGTCCACGGCATGCGCGCGATGTAGGCGTCCATCTTCGAGGCGAGCAGCCGCACGGGCCAGGGGTCCTCGGGGCTGGTGCCGCCGGCGGTGGCCGGGCGGCGGGGCGGCTCGGCGGCGGTCGCGGCGCTCACGCCACCATCCTGCCCGCCGCCGGGCGTGCGCGGGTCCGCGCGCGCGGCGGCGGGGCGTCGGGGGGCCGACCTACCATGGGGGCGTGACGCAGACCCCCGTGGACGCCCCCGCCGCCGGCCCGGCGGGCCCCGCCGACGACTGCAACGACACCGCGGTCCTGACCGGCGCCGGCGCGCGCGCGGCGTGGGACGGCGGCCGGCGGGTGCTGCTGGCCGCCCCGCGCGGGTACTGCGCCGGCGTGGACCGCGCGGTGGTGGCGGTGGAGAAGGCGCTGGAGCTGTACGGCGCGCCGGTCTACGTGCGCAAGGAGATCGTCCACAACAAGCACGTCGTGCGCACCCTCGCCGAGCGCGGCGCGGTGTTCGTGGAGGAGACCTCCGAGGTGCCCGAGGGCGCGCACGTGGTCTTCTCCGCGCACGGCGTCAGCCCCGCGGTGCGCCGCGAGGCCGAGGCGCGCTCGCTGAGGGCGATCGACGCCACCTGCCCGCTGGTGACCAAGGTGCACCGCGAGGCCGTGCGCTTCGCCGAGCGCGACGCGCAGATCCTGCTCATCGGCCACCACGGCCACGAGGAGGTCGAGGGCACCGCGGGGGAGGCGCCCGAGCACATCACGGTCGTCGACGGCCCCGAGGCCGCCGACGCGGTGGAGGTGCGCGACCCGGACAACCTCGTGTGGCTCTCGCAGACCACGCTGAGCGTGGACGAGACCATGGAGACGGTGCGCCGGCTGCGCGAGCGCTTCCCGAACCTGGCCGACCCGCCCAGCGACGACATCTGCTACGCCACCCAGAACCGGCAGGTGGCGGTGAAGAAGATCGCCGCCGAGTCCGACCTCGTCGTGGTCGTCGGCTCGGCGAACTCCTCGAACTCCGTGCGCCTGGTCGAGGTGGCCCTGGACGCCGGCGCGCGCGCCGCGCACCGCGTGGACGCGGCCGCCGAGATCGACGACGCCTGGCTGCAGGGCGTGACCACCGTGGGCGTCACCTCCGGCGCCTCGGTGCCGGAGGTGCTGGTGCGCGAGGTGCTCGAGCACCTGGCCGCGCGCGGCTACGGCTCGGTGGAGGAGGTCACCACCGCGCAGGAGGACCTCGTCTTCTCCCTGCCCACCGACCTGCGCCGCGACCTCAAGCGCCGCAGCCTGCCCGTCACCCCCGTCTGAGGTCGCGCCCGGCGTCGTCGCCGGGGTCCCCCAGCAGCTCGGGGGCCGTCAGCGGGCGCACCGCGTCCTCCAGCGGGGCGACGTCCGGCAGCGCGCCGTCGGCGACGTCGAGGTCGCGCAGGCGGCGCGCGGTGACGAGCACCCGCCGCTCCAGGGTGCCCACGAAGCGGTTGTAGTCCTCCACCGCGCGGTGCAGCGTGCGGCCCAGGGCGGCGGTGTGCCCGCCCAGGGTGCCCAGGCGCTCGTGCAGCTCGCGGCCCAGGGCGAACAGCTCGCGCGCGCTGCCGGCCACCGCCTCCTGCTGCCACGTCAGCGCCACCGTGCGCAGCAGCGCCAGCAGGGTGGTGGGGGTGGCCAGCACCACGCGCCGGCCCATCGCGTGCTCGAGCAGCGCCGGGTCCGCCGCGCACGCGGCGGCCAGGAACGCCTCGCCGGGCACGAAGCACACGACGACGTCGGGGGAGTCCTCCACCGCGCTGGCGTACTCCTTGGCCGCCAGGGCGTCCACGTGCGAGCGCAGCGCGCGCGCGTGCGCGGCCAGCTCCGCGCGCCGCGCGGCCTCGTGCGCCGGGCCGCCGTCGAGCTCGCTGGCGCGCAGGAAGGCCGCGAGCGGCGCCTTGGCGTCGACGACGACGTGCTTGCCGCCGGGCAGGTTGACCACCATGTCCGGGCGCACCGCGCGCCCGGAGCGCGTGGTCAGCGACACCTGCTCGGAGAAGTCGACGCGCTCGAGCATCCCGGCGTGCTCGACGACGCGGCGCAGCTGCACCTCGCCCCAGGAGCCGCGCGAGCTGGAGGAGCGCAGGGCCCCGGCCAGCGAGGCGGTCTCCGTGCGCAGCGCGTCGGCGCCGGCGGCGACCGCGGCGAGCTGCTCGGCAAGGCGGGCGTACTGCTCCACGCGGTCGCGCTCCAGGGCGCGCACCTGCGCCTCCACCCGGTCCAGGGTGTCGGCCACGGGGGCGACGGCGGCGCTGAGGGCGCGGCGCTCCTCGGCGCCGGCGCCCAGCTCGGCCACCCGCTCGCGCAGCAGGTCGCGCTCGGCGGCGGCGGCCGCCGCGCCGGCGGCGTCGGCGCGGTGCAGCGCGCGGGCCAGCACCAGGCCCACGGCGGCGCCGGCGAGCAGGCCCACCGCGAGCCCGGTCAGCAGCAGCAGGGCGGGGGTGGCGTCCACGCCCGCACTGTGCCAGCCCGCCCGGACGGCGCCCCCGGCGGCGCGCGAGGCGCCGCGCGAGGGGGCCCGGCGCGCCCGCGGCGGTAGGCTGCTGTGCCCGTGGCCCTCACCATCGGCATTGTCGGACTGCCCAACGTCGGCAAGTCCACCCTGTTCAACGCGCTCACCGACAACGACGCGCTCGCGGCGAACTACCCGTTCGCCACGATCGAGCCCAACGTGGGGGTGGTGCCGCTGCCGGACCCGCGCCTGGACGAGCTGGCCCGCCTCTTCCGCAGCGAGCGCACGGTGCCCGCCACCGTCTCCTTCGTCGACATCGCCGGCATCGTCAAGGGCGCCAGCGAGGGCGAGGGGCTGGGCAACAAGTTCCTCGCCAACATCCGCGAGGCCGACGCGATCTGCCAGGTCACCCGCGCCTTCGCCGACCCCGACGTCGTGCACGTGGCCGGGGCGGTCGACCCGGCCGACGACATCTCCACCGTGCACACCGAGCTGGTCCTGGCCGACCTGCAGACCCTCGAGCGCGCCGTGCCGCGCCTGGAGAAGGAGGTCAAGGGCAAGAGGGCCGACCCCGCGGTGCTGCGCGCGGCGCAGGCCGCCCAGGCCGTGCTGGACTCCGGGCGCCCGCTCTCGGCGGCCACCGCCGCCGACGACGTCGACGTCGAGCTGCTGCGCGAGCTGGGCCTGCTGACGACCAAGCCGTTCCTCTACGTCTTCAACGTCGACGAGACGGTGCTGGGCGACGAGGGGCGGATGGCCGAGCTGCGCGCGCTCGTCGCCCCGGCCGAGGCGGTCTTCCTCGACGCCAAGCTGGAGTCGGAGCTGGCCGAGCTGGACGCCGAGGAGGCCGCCGAGCTCCTGGCCAGCGTCGGGCAGGACGAGCCGGGCCTGAACCAGCTCGCGCGCGTCGGCTTCGCCACCCTGGGGCTGCAGACGTACCTGACGGCCGGGCCGAAGGAGTCGCGGGCCTGGACGATCCGCAAGGGGGCCACGGCGCCGCAGGCCGCCGGCGTCATCCACACCGACTTCCAGCGCGGCTTCATCAAGGCCGAGGTCGTCTCCTTCGAGGACCTCGTGGCGGCCGGGTCGATGGCCGAGGCCAAGGCGCAGGGCAAGGTGCGCATCGAGGGCAAGGAGTACGTCATGGCCGACGGGGACGTCGTGGAGTTCCGCTTCAACGTCTGAGCGGCCCCGCCGGTGCCCGGCTCGCGGCGCGCGGACGGGAGCACACCCGGGCCGGGGTGACACTGGAGGGGGAGCACCCCCGGGCGCCGTCGTCGCGTCGTGTTGCGCAATGTCGGCGTCCCTGAGTGTTAACGTGCTGCCCGACCGCCTCAGGTGGACATCCTGCGCGTCAGGAGCCGCCGCGACTGGGCAACGTGCCCGAGCAGACATGCCCGCTAGGAGGACCCCCCACCGTGAGCACCTTCGAGAAGGACGACGAGCTGGACGGCGCGCGCCGCGTCGGCGTCGTCACCCGTGGCCCCGTCCTGTCCCGCCGCGACGGCCTCAAGGGACTGATCGGCGCGGCCGCGATCGGCACGCTGGCCGCGTGCGGCGGCGGCAGCGACGACGACGACAGCGGCTCGGACGGGGGCGGCGCGGACAGCGGTTCCGGCGGCGACGTCGTGGCCAACGGCAGCGAGCCGGAGAACCCGCTGATCCCCACCGCCACCAACGAGGTCGGCGGCGGGCGCCTGCTCGACTCGCTGTGGGCGGGCCTCGTGTACTACCAGGCCGACGGCTCCCCCGAGAACGAGGCCGCGGAGTCGATCGAGTCCTCCGACGGGCAGAACTACACGATCAGGATCAAGTCCGGGCAGACCTTCTCGGACGGCACCCCGGTCACCGCGCAGTCCTTCGTGGACGCCTGGAACTACGGCGCCCTGGGCACCAACGCGCAGGCGTCGGGCTACTTCTTCGAGCCGATCGCCGGCTACGCGGAGGTCTCCTCGGAGACCCCGACCGCCCAGACCCTCTCCGGCCTGGCCGTGGTGGACGAGACCACCTTCACCGTCGCGCTGAGCCAGCCGGAGAGCGACTTCCCGCTGCGCCTGGGCTACTCGGCCTTCTTCCCGCTGCCCGAGTCGGCCTTCGCGGACATGGAGGCCTTCGGCGAGAGCCCGATCGGCAACGGCCCCTACAAGCTGGCCGCCCCCGACGCCTGGCAGCACAACGTGCGCATCGACCTGGTGCCGAACGAGGCGTACAGCGGCCCGCGCGCGGCGCAGAACGACTCCCTGGCGTTCGTCTTCTACGAGACCTACGACGCCGCCTACGCCGACCTGCAGTCCGGCAACCTCGACGTCGTCGACAACATCCCGCCGTCGGCGCTGGCGACCTTCGAGCAGGACCTCGGCGACCGGGCCGTCAACCAGCCCGCCGCGGTCTTCCAGTCCTTCACCATCCCGCAGAACCTGCCGCACTTCAGCGGCGAGGAGGGCCGCCTGCGCCGCCAGGCGATCTCCCACGCCATCGACCGCGCCCAGGTCTGCGAGACGGTCTTCCAGGGCACCCGCACCCCGGCCACGGACTTCACCTCCCCGGTCATCGACGGCTACTCCGAGACCGTCGAGGGCAACGAGGTGCTGGAGTTCGACGAGGCCCGCGCCAAGGAGCTGTGGGCCCAGGCCGACGCGATCTCCCCGTGGAGCGGCACCTTCACCATCGCCTACAACTCCGACGGCGGGCACCAGGAGTGGGTGGACGCCACGGTCGCGTACATCCGCCAGACCCTGGGCATCGACGCGGAGGGCGCGCCGTACCCGACGTTCGCCGCGCTGCGCACCGACGTCAGCGGCCGCACGATCACCGGTGCGTTCCGCACCGGCTGGCAGGCGGACTACCCGGGCCTGTACAACTTCCTGGCCCCGATCTACGCCACCGGCGCCGGCTCGAACGACGGCGACTACAGCAACCCGCAGTTCGACGACCTGCTGAACCAGGCCGCCGCCCAGCCGGAGCCGGAGCAGGCCAACGAGCTGCTGCAGCAGGCGCAGACGATCCTCTTCCAGGACCTGCCCGCGATCCCGCTGTGGTACTCCAACGTCACCGGCGGCTCCTCCGAGGCCGCCAGCAACGTCGAGTTCGGCTGGAACAGCGTCCCGCTGTACCACCAGATCACCAAGAGCTGACCGCAGCGCTCAGGGGTGGACCGCTTCCGGCCGGTCCACCCCTGACGCGTGCGGGGGACAGGCGCCGGCAAGGACAACGGCCGGGGGCGACCGGGGCACGGTCGGCCCCCGAGGAGGCTCGTGATGGGTTGGTACATCGGACGCCGTCTGCTGCAGATGGTGCCCGTCTTCTTCGGGGCGACGCTGCTCATCTACGCCCTGGTCTTCCTGCTGCCGGGCGACCCGGTGCTGGCGCTGTTCGGCGAGCGGCCCGCCAGCCCCGCCGCCATCGCGGAGCTGCGCGAGCGGTACAACCTCGACGAGCCGTTCCTCGTGCAGTACCTGCTTTTCCTCAAGGGCATCTTCACCCTGGACTTCGGGGAGTCCTTCTCCGGGCGCCCGGTGCTGGAGCAGCTCGCCGAGGCCTTCCCCGTGACGATCCGCCTGGCCCTGGTCGCGCTGACCATCGAGGCCGTCTTCGGCATCGCCTTCGGGTTCCTGGCCGGCCTGCGCCGCGGCGGGCTGTTCGACTCCACGGTGCTCTTCCTGAGCCTGGTGGTCATCGGCATCCCGGTGTTCGTCCTCGGCTTCACCGCGCAGTACCTCTTCGGCGTGAAGTGGGGCGTGGTCAGCCCCACCGTCGGCGGTGACCCGACGTGGACGGACCTGCTGCTGCCCGGGGCGGTGCTCGGGGCGCTGTCCTTCGCCTACGTGCTGCGCCTGACGCGCAACTCCGTCGCCGAGGCGCTGGGCGCCGACCACGTGCGCACCGCCACCGCCAAGGGCCTGACCCGCCCGCGCGTGGTGACCGTGCACGTGCTGCGCAACTCCCTGATCCCCGTCGTGACGTTCCTGGGCGCCGACCTCGGCGCCCTCATGGGCGGGGCGCTGGTCACCGAGGGCATCTTCAACGTCCCCGGCGTCGGGCGGCTGCTGTACCAGGCCGTCATCCGCAGCGAGGGCCCCACCGTGGTCTCCGTCGTCACGGTGCTGGTGCTCGTGTACCTGCTGGCCAACCTCGTCGTGGACCTGCTCTACGCCGTGCTGGACCCGAGGATCCGCTATGTCTGAGACCACCGCGCGCCCCGGTCAGGAGCACCACGTCGCTCCCGTGGAGGAGACGCCCCTCGTCGCCGTCGACGCGGTCGACGAGAGCGCGCCGTCGGCGAGCCTGTGGGGCGACGCCTGGAAGCGCCTGCGCCGCCGGCCGCTGTTCATCGTGCCCTCCCTGGTGATCCTGCTGCTCGTCGTGGTGGCGGCCTTCCCCTCGTGGTTCACCTCGGTGGACCCGCGCTTCCAGGAGCTGGCGCGCGCGCTGCAGGGCCCCTCCGAGGGCCACCCGATGGGCTTCACCCGGCTGGGCACCGACGTCTACTCCCGCGTGGTCAACGGGGCGCGCGCCTCGATCAGCGTCGGCCTGATCACCACCGCGATCGTCGTGGTCGTCGGCGGCACGGTCGGCGCGCTGGCCGGCTTCTTCGGCGGCTGGCTGGACGCGGTGCTCTCCCGCCTGGCGGACATGTTCTTCGCGCTGCCGCTGATCCTGGGCGCGATCGTCATGCTGCAGGCGCTGCAGGGGCGCAACGTGTGGACCGTCTCGCTGACCCTGTCGCTGTTCGGCTGGCCGCAGGTGGCGCGCATCATGCGCGGCTCGGTGCTGCAGCTGCGCGGCAACGAGTTCGTCACGGCCGCGAAGTCGCTGGGCCTGAGCCGCTCGGCCACCCTGCTGCGGCACGTGGTGCCCAACGCGCTGGGGCCCGTCATCGTCGTGGCGACGATCTCGCTGGGCACCTTCATCGCCGCGGAGGCGACCCTGTCGTTCCTGGGCATCGGCCTGCCGAGCAACGTCGTCTCCTGGGGCGGGGACATCAGCAACGCAGTGCCGTCGGTGCGCACCGACCCGTGGATCCTGCTGTGGCCCTCGATCGCCCTGTCGGTGACCGTCCTGTCGTTCCTCATGCTCGGCGACGCCCTGCGCGACGCCCTCGACCCGAAGGGCCGCACCCGGTGACCGAGCCCACCCAGACCGCCACCGCCGCCGCGGTCGACCGCGACGCGCCCCTGCTGCAGGTGCGCGACCTACACGTCGACTTCACCTCCGGCGGCCGGCCGGTGCACGCCGTGCGCGGGGCCAGCTTCGCCGTCTACCCCGGCCAGACCGTGGCCGTGGTCGGCGAGTCCGGCTCGGGCAAGTCCACCTCCGCCCAGGCCGTCATCGGCCTGCTGCCCGGCAACGGCCGGGTCGTGGGCGGGCAGGTCCTCTTCGACGGGCGCGACATCGCGCACGCCTCGAAGAAGGAGTTCGTGGCGCTGCGCGGGCGGCAGATCGGCATGGTCCCGCAGGACCCGATGTCCAACCTGAACCCGGTGTGGTCCATCGGCTTCCAGATCCGCGAGGCGCTGGCCGCCAACGGGCTGGCCAAGGGCGCCGAGGCCAGGCGGCGCGCCGTGGAGCTGCTGCAGGAGGCCGGCCTGGGCGACGCGGCCCGCCGCGCCAGGCAGTACCCGCACGAGTTCTCCGGGGGCATGCGCCAGCGCGCGCTCATCGCGATCGGCCTGGCCTCGCGCCCGCGCCTGCTCATCGCCGACGAGCCCACCTCCGCCCTCGACGTCACCGTCCAGCGCCAGATCCTGGACCACCTGGACTCGCTGACCGCCGAGCTGGGCACCGCCGTGCTGCTGATCACCCACGACCTCGGCCTGGCCGCCGAGCGGGCCGAGCACGTGGTGGTCATGTACAAGGGCCAGGTCGTCGAGTCCGGCCCGGCGCTGGAGATCCTGCAGCGCCCGCAGCACCCCTACACCCAGCGCCTGGTCAGCGCCGCGCCCTCGCTGGCCTCGCGCCGGATGCTCTCGGCGCACCGCGCCGAGGTCGTCGAGCACGCCCGCGCCGAGGCCGTGCACGTGCACGAGCAGGCCGCCGAGGCCGCGCCCGTGCCGGTGGCCGGCGACCGCGCCACCGAGGACGTCATCGAGGTGCGCAACCTCGTCAAGGAGTTCACCCTGCGCGGCTCGGGGCTGCGCGGGGAGAAGCTGCGCGCCGTCGACGACGTCAGCTTCCGCGTGCGCCGCGGCACCACCACCGCGGTCGTCGGCGAGTCCGGCTCGGGCAAGTCCACCGTCGCGCAGATGGTGCTCAACCTGCTGCCGCCCACCAGCGGCTCGGTCCTCTTCGACGGCGTGGACACCACCACGCTGGACCGCAGGCAGCAGTTCGCCTTCCGCCGCCGCGTGCAGCCGATCTTCCAGAACCCCTACGGCTCGCTGGACCCGAGCTGGAGCATCTTCCGCACCGTGGAGGAGCCGCTGCGGGTGCACGGCGTGGGCGACGCCGCCTCGCGCGAGGCGCGGGTGCGCGACCTGCTCGAGAAGGTCTCCCTGCCCGCCTCGGCGCTGCGCCGCTACCCCAACGAGCTCTCCGGCGGGCAGCGCCAGCGCGTGGCCATCGCCCGCGCCCTGGCGCTGAACCCCGAGGTCGTCGTGTGCGACGAGGCCGTCAGCGCCCTGGACGTCCTCGTGCAGGGGCAGATCCTCACCCTGCTCAACGACCTGCAGGCCGAGCTGGGGCTGACGTACCTGTTCATCACCCACGACCTGGCCGTCGTGCGCCAGATCGCCGACGACGTCGTCGTCATGGAGCGGGGCCGGCTGGTCGAGTCGGCCACCACCGACCGGGTCTTCGACGCCCCGCAGCAGCAGTACACCCGCGCGCTGCTCGAGGCGATCCCCGGCGGCAGCATCCGGCTGGGCGCCTGAGCCCGCGGCCCGGCCGGCACGCCCCGGCCGGGCCGCGAGCGGAGCCGCCGGCCGGCCCGCCACCGCCCGGCCCGCCGCCGGCCGGGCGGGGCCTCACAGGCCCGCGCCGACCAGGTGGCCGATGCCGTAGGTGACCACCACGGCCAGCAGGCCGCCGCCGACGTTGCGCGCCACCGCGCGCGGCACCGGCGCCCCGCCCAGGCGCGCGCTGACCCAGCCGGTGACCACGAGCGCCACCACGACCGCGGCCAGGCACACCACCACCCGCGCCGGCTGCGGCGGCAGCAGCACCGCCAGCAGCGGCAGCAGCCCGCCGAGCGTGAACGCCGCGGTGGAGGCCGCCGCGGCCTGCCACGGGCTGGTCAGCTCCTGCGGGTCCAGGCCCAGCTCCGCCTCGGCGTGCGCGGCCAGCGCGTCGTGGGCGGTCAGCTGCACCGCCACCCGGTGCGCCAGCTCCGGCGTCAGGCCCTTGGCCTCGTAGATCGCCGCCAGCTCCTCCAGCTCCTGCTCGGGCGTCTCGGCCAGCTCGCGGCGCTCCTGGGCCAGCAGCGCCCGCTGGGTGTCCGACTGCGTGCTCACCGAGACGTACTCGCCGGTGCCCATCGACAGCGCCCCGGCCACCAGGGCCGCCACCCCGGCCGCGGCCAGCGCGCCGCCGTGGTCGGTGGCGGCCACCACGCCCAGCACCACCCCGGCCACGGAGACCACCCCGTCGTTGGCGCCCAGCACGCCGGCGCGCAGGCGGTTCAGCCGCGCGTCGACGCCGGCGACGTGCAGGGCGGGCTCGTCCGGGTGCGTCTCGACCACGCGCCCGAGGGTAGGACCGGGACCCGGCCCGGCCCGGGACGCCCCCGCGCCGGGCTGACGGCGCGGGGTCGCGCCGCTACGCTCGAAGGATGCAGTTCGTCGTCGCGCTGAGCGTGCTGGCTGTGGCCGCCGGGTTCGCCGTCGTGTACTGGCGCACCAGCCCCCGTCACCGTCGCGTGGTCGCCGCCGCGCGCCTGGACCGCGGTGAGCTGGCCCGCCGCGCGCGCGAGGGCGCGCACACCCCGCGGCACGGCTGAGCCCCGCCGAGCCCGGCCGAGCCCGGTCCGTGGCGCACGTCACGCCCGCCCCCGCGCGCGGGGGTGAACACCCGCGGCGCCCGCGTCGTTGCAGACTGGGAGCGGGCACCACCGGGGTGCGCACGGGGAGAGGGAGTCATGGCCGACACGAAGGACGAGCGCGGCAGCTCGCCCGCGACGGGCCGGCAGGACCGCGCCGCGCGCGTGGCCGCGATGCAGCGGGCTGAGCGCGCCCGGGCCCGCAGGCGCCGGGTGGCGCTCATCGCGGTGCCCACCGTGCTGGTGCTCGGCGCCGGCGCCGGCGTGGCCGGCGTCATCGCCGCGCAGCCGGACCCCCCGTCCCTGGACGCGGTGCGCACCTTCGAGTACACCGCCGGCGCCCACACGCCCGACCCGGTGCAGTACGCCGAGAACCCGCCCGCGGGCGGCGAGCACGACCCGGTCTGGCTCAACTGCGGCATCTACGACGAGCCGGTGCGCAGCGAGAACGCGGTGCACAGCATGGAGCACGGCGCGGTGTGGATCACCTACCGCCCGGACCTGCCCGCCGAGCAGGTCGAGCTGCTGCGCGAGGCCGTCGAGGACCGCGAGTACGCCCTGTTGTCGCCCTACGACGGGCTGCCCTCGCCGATCGTGCTCTCGGCGTGGAACAAGCAGCTGAGCGTCGAGGACGCCGGGGACCGCCGCATCGGCGCGTTCCTGTCCGAGTTCGTCAACGGGCCGCAGACGCCCGAGCCCGGCGCGCTGTGCACCAACGGCGTCGGCACGCCGACGGGCTGAGCCCGGTGCGCCCGCCCGCCCCCGCCCGGCCCGCCGCCGGGCGACGGGCGCTGCTCGTGGTGCTCGCCGTGCTGGTGGCCCTGCTCGGCGGCGTCCTGGTCGGTCGCGCCCTGCCGGACGCCCCCGCGGAGAACTCCGCCGACGTCGGCTTCGCCCGCGACATGAGCGCCCACCACCAGCAGGCGATCGCCATGGCGTTCACGGCGGTGCAGAGCGCCCCGACGCCCGAGGTGCGCCAGCTCGCCGTGGACATCGCCTCCACCCAGGGCAACCAGGCGGGCCGGATGCAGGCCCTGCTGCTGGAGTGGGGCCACCCGCTCAGCGGCTCGGCCCCGCGCATGGCCTGGATGGCCGGCACCGACCACGGCGGCGCCCACGCGCAGCCGCAGCAGGGGGGCGGCCCCATGCCGGGCACGGCGAGCGCGGCGGAGGTGGCCCGCCTGGGCTCCGAGAGCGGCGAGGTCTTCGAGGTCGACTTCCTGCAGCTCATGCTGCGCCACCACGAGGGCGGCCTGGCCATGGCGCGCGCCGGCGCCGAGCGCGTGGGCGACCCGCAGCTGCGGGCCCTGGCCGCGGCGGTCCTGGCCAGCCAGAGCAGCGAGGCGCGCGTGCTCACCGACCTGCTCGCCGCGCGCGGCGCGCAGCCGCTGCCCGCCCCCGCGGGCGCCGAGGGGGCCGCGTGAGGCTCGTGGTGGCCGCGGCGCTGGTGGACGACCTGCACCGGCCGTCCCGGCTGCTGGCCGCGCGCCGCAGCGCCCCGCCGGCCCTGGCGGGGCGCTGGGAGCTGCCCGGCGGCAAGGTCGAGGCGGGGGAGGAGCCGCGCGCGGCGCTGCACCGCGAGCTGCGCGAGGAGCTCGGGGTGGCCGTCGAGCTGGGCGCGGAGGTGCCCGGGCCCGGCGGCGGCGCCTGGCCGCTGGGCGGCGACCTGGTGATGCGGGTGTGGTGGGCCGCGGTGGTGCGCGGGGTGCCCGCGGCGCTGCAGGACCACGACGAGCTGCGCACCCTGCCGCTGGGCGCGTGGGGCTCGGTGGACTGGCTGGACGCCGACGTGCCCCTGGCGCGGCGGCTGGAGGAGCTGGCCCACCCGCCGTCGGCGGGGGGGCGGGCGCGCGCCCGGGGCTAGACTGGGGCGTCAACCCCCTCCACCCCGCAGCGGATCGAGAAGCCAAGCATGCCCCTGAGCACCCGTGAGGACCTGCGCAACGTCGCGATCGTCGCCCACGTCGACCACGGCAAGACGACGCTCGTCGACGCGATGCTCTGGCAGTCCGGCGCCTTCCGCGCCAACGCCGACGTCGCCGACCGCGTCATGGACTCCGGCGACCTCGAGCGCGAGAAGGGCATCACCATCCTCGCGAAGAACACCTCGGTCCGGTACACCGGCCCCGGTGCTCCCGAGGGCGGCATGACCATCAACATCATCGACACCCCCGGCCACGCCGACTTCGGCGGCGAGGTCGAGCGCGGCCTGTCCATGGTCGACGGCGTCGTGCTGCTCGTGGACGCCTCCGAGGGCCCGCTGCCGCAGACCCGCTTCGTGCTGCGCAAGGCGCTGGCCGCGGGGATGCCCGTCGTCATCCTCGTCAACAAGGTCGACCGCCCCGACGCGCGCATCGACGCCGTCGTGGAGGAGACCTACGACCTGCTGCTGGACCTGGCCGCCGACGTCGAGGGCATCGACGCCGACAAGCTGCTCGAGGTCCCCGTCGTGTACGCCTCGGCCAAGAACGGCCGCGCCTCCCTGAACCGGCCCGAGGACGGCGGCCTGCCCGACTCCGAGGACCTCGTCCCGCTGTTCCAGACGATCCTGCAGACCATCCCGGCGCCGACCTACGACCCCGAGACCCCGCTGCAGGCGCACGTCACCAACCTCGACGCCTCGCCGTTCCTGGGTCGCCTGGCCCTGCTGCGCATCTTCTCCGGCGAGCTCGTCAAGGGCCAGCAGGTCGCCTGGTGCAAGCACGACGGCACCATCGAGCGCGTCAGGATCACCGAGCTGCTGGTGACCGAGGCCGTCACCCGCGTGCCCGGCGAGAAGGCCGGCCCCGGCGACATCGTCGCCGTCGCCGGCATCGAGGGCATCACCATCGGCGAGACCCTCGCCGACCCCGAGGACCCGCGCCCGCTGCCGCTCATCACGGTCGACGAGCCCGCCATCTCCATGGTCATCGGCACCAACACCTCGCCCCTGGCCGGGCGCGTCAAGGGCGCCAAGGTCACCGCGCGCCTGGTCAAGGACCGCCTGGAGTCCGAGCTCGTCGGCAACGTCTCCATCCGCGTGCTGCCCACCGACCGCCCCGACGCGTGGGAGGTGCAGGGCCGCGGCGAGCTGGCGCTGGCCATCCTCGTGGAGCAGATGCGCCGCGAGGGCTACGAGCTGACCGTCGGCAAGCCGCAGGTCGTGCTGCGCAAGGACGAGAACGGCAAGACGCTCGAGCCCTTCGAGAACCTCACCATCGACTCCCCCGAGGAGTACCTGGGTGCCATCACCCAGCTGATGGCCGCCCGCAAGGGCCGCATGGAGACGATGACCAACCACGGCACCGGCTGGGTGCGCATGGAGTTCTACGTCCCCTCCCGCGGCCTGATCGGCTTCCGCACCGAGTTCCTCACCGACACCCGCGGCACCGGCATCGCGCACGCGCTGTTCGCGAAGTACGACCACTGGGCGGGCGAGATCCGCACCCGCCAGTCCGGCTCCCTGGTCGCCGACCGCGCCGGGGCGGCCACCGCGTTCGCGATGACCAACCTCCAGGAGCGCGGGCAGATGTTCATCGAGCCGACCTCCGAGGTGTACGAGGGCATGATCGTCGGGGAGAACTCCCGCGCCGACGACATGGACGTCAACATCACCAAGGAGAAGAAGCTCACCAACATGCGCTCGTCGACCTCCGACGAGTTCGAGCGCCTGATCCCCCCGCGCCACCTGTCCCTCGAGCAGTGCCTGGAGTTCTGCCGCGAGGACGAGTGCGTCGAGGTGACCCCGGAGGCCGTGCGCATCCGCAAGGTGGTCCTGGAGGCGTCCGCGCGCGCCAAGACCGCCTCGAAGGCCAAGAAGGGCTGACGGCCCGCACGCCGCCCCCCGGCGTCCCCGCGCCCGGCGAGATCACGCGTCTTGCACCGGGCACCGCCACGGCACAGGGTGGGGCGCATGACGACGACCCCCGAACCCCCCGCAGGGCCCGAGCGCACCGGCGAGGGCGCCGCGGGGGCCGCCACCGCCGGCCGGGACGCGCTGGAGATCGCCGAGGACGTCGTCGACGACGTCGCCCGGGAGCTGGACCCGGCCGAGCTGGCCGCGCTGGAGCGCCTGGACCAGCCGCACCGGCTGCTGCTGGTGCACGCCCACCCCGACGACGAGACCCTGGCCACCGGCCTGACCATGGCCCGCTACGCCGAGGCGGGCGCCCAGGTGGTGCTGCTGACCGCCACCCGCGGCGAGCTGGGCGAGGTGATCCCGCCGCAGCTGGCCCACCTGGGGCCCGAGGAGCTGGCCGAGCACCGCACCGGCGAGCTGGCCGCGGCGATGGAGGCCCTGGGCGTGGAGGACCACCGCTTCCTGACCCGCCCGGACGGCAGCGGCTACCGCGACTCGGGCATGGTGTGGCTGCGGCCCGGGCGCGCCGCGGCCGGCGACGACGTCGACCCGCGCGCGCTGACCGCCGCCGACCCCGAGGAGGTCGCCGGGCGCATCGCCGACGTGGTGCGCGAGGTGCGCCCGCAGGTGGTGGTCACCTACGAGCCCGGCGGCGGCTACGGGCACCCGGACCACGTGCGCGTCGCCGAGGCCACCGCCCGCGCCCTGGTGCTGGCCGCCGGCGAGGGGCGCGGCGACGGCGTCACCGTGCCGTGGCAGGTGGCCAAGGTCTACGAGGTCGTGCAGCCCGCGGGCGAGCTGCGCGCCGCGCTGCGCGAGCTGGCCGCCTCCGGCGCGCCGGGCGCGGCCGACCCCGCCGGGCCCCTGCCCAGCGTCGCGGTGCCCGACGAGCAGGTCACCACCGTCGTCGACGGCGCCGAGCAGGTGCCCGCGAAGATCGCCGCGCTGCGCGCGCACGCCACGCAGGTCGTGCTCGACCTCGACGCGCCGGTGCCGGCGCTGCGGCTGTCCAACGGCGTGCCGCAGCCGCTGGGCGTGCGCGAGCACTTCCGCCTCGTGCACGGCACCGCGGCCGGCCCCTTTGACGCCGACGGGCGCGAGACGGACCTCTTCGCTGGGATCGCCACCACGTCCTGAGCCCCGCGGGCCGCCCGTCGGTGCTCACCTCATCACGCTGCGTTGCTCCAGCCGGGTGAACCCGGTCCTCCGAACCGGTCACCACGGGTCGTCGCCCCGCCGCGGCGGGGGTTGGGTGGAGCCGTGGCCCGGTGCTCCGTCCGGGCGCGAGGAGAGGAGCGGCCGTGGCCGACCACCTGGTGGGGACCCCGCGAACGCAGGCCGGGGCGGCGCGCGGCGCCGTGCGCCGGGCCGGGCGCGACGCCGGGGACGTGGGCCGGCTGCGCGAGCGCCGCCGCCGGCGGCGCACCGCCGTCCTGGCCGGCCTCGCGCTGGCCCTGGCGGCCGCCGGCACCGCGCGGGTGGCCACCGGCCGCCCGCTGCTGCCGGCGTGGCCGAGCGTGGACCCGCTGTACCTGATGTCGGGGTTGTTCTTCGCCGTGCTCATCGCCGTGCTGCTGGGGCAGACCCTCGTAGCCGGGCGCTCCCCGCACGTCGTCTACCGCCCCGAGCAGATCGACGTCACCCTCGACGACGTCGTGGGCCTGGCGCCGGTCAAGGAGGACGTCGAGCGCAGCCTGGACCTCTTCCTGTCCGCGCGCAGCTTCCGCCGCGACATGGGCGGGCGCCCGCGCCGCGGCCTGCTCTTCGAGGGCCCGCCCGGCACGGGCAAGACCCACATGGCCAAGGCCATGGCCCACGAGGCCGGGGTGCCGTTCCTCTTCGTCTCGGCGACCTCCTTCCAGTCCATGTGGTACGGAGCCACCGCCCGCAAGGTGCGCTCCTACTTCCGCGCCCTGCGCCGGGCCGCGCGCGCCGAGGGCGGCGCCATCGGCTTCATCGAGGAGATCGACGCCATCGCCGGCGCCCGCGGCGGGATGTCCGCGGCGGCCACCACCGCCGCGCCCGCGGCCACCGGCGTGCTCGGCTGCGGCGGCCTGACCGGCCTGCTGGTCGACACCGCCGGCACCGGCGCCGCGGCCGCGGGGCTGCGCGTGGAGCGCCTGGCCAGCAGCGAGGGCGCCAGCGGCGTGGTCAACGAGCTGCTCGTGCAGATGCAGTCCTTCGACGAGCCCACCGCCGGCGAGCGGCTGCACAGCTGGGCCGTCGACGCGGTCAACCGCTTCCTGCCCGCCTCCCGGCGCCTGGCCCGCCCGCGCACCGAGCCCGCCGAGGTCCTCGTGATCGCCGCGACCAACCGCGCCGACTCCCTGGACCCCGCGCTGCTGCGCCCGGGCCGCTTCGACCGCCGCCTGGCCTTCGGGCTGCCGGACCGGGCCGGGCGCCGCCAGCTCGTCGACCACTTCCTGGCCCGCAAGGCCCACGAGCCCCAGCTGGACGAGGACGAGCGCCGCGACGCGCTGGCCGGCATCACCAACGGCTACAGCCCCGTGATGATCGAGAGCCTGCTCGACGAGGCCCTGGTCAACGCCGTGCGCCGCGACGCCGACGGCATGTCCTGGGCCGACGTCGAGCACGCGCGCCTGGTCACCGAGGTCGGGCTGGGCCAGCCGGTGGCCTACACGCCCCACGAGGAGCGCCTGATCGCCACCCACGAGGCCGGGCACGCCGTCGTGGCCTGGCTCGTGGCCCCGCAGCGGCGCCTGGAGGTCCTCACCATCGTCAAGCGCGCCTCCGCGCTGGGCCTGCTGGCGCACGGCGACGCCGAGGACGTCTACACCCGCTCCCGCTCCGAGCTGGCCGCCATGATCCGCATCGCCTTCGGCGGGCAGGTCGCCGAGGAGCTCTTCTTCGGCGACGTGTCCACCGGCCCGGCCGGCGACCTGCAGGCCGCGACCTCCACCGCCGCGCAGATGGTCGGCGCCGCCGGCATGGCCGGCACGCTGGTCTCCTTCACCGCCGTGCAGAACGGCGCCCTGGCCGACGGCAACCTCGTCGCCCGCGTCCTGGGCGACGCGGAGGGCCGCCGGCTCGTCGAGGCGCTGCTGACCGAGCAGAAGGAGGCCGTGCGCGAGCTGCTGGGCCGCCACCGCCACCTCGTCGCGGCGCTGCGCGACGCGCTGCTGGAGCGCCACGAGCTCATCGGCCACGAGATCACCGACGTCCTCGAGGCGGCGCACGCCGCCCACGGGGCCGGTGCCGCCCCGCGGGTGGTGGACCTGCGCGACGGCGCGGTGCACCCGCTCTCCCCGGCCACGTCCCCGGGCGCGCTGCGGGACTGAGCCGGGCCCGGCCCGCCCGCGCCCGGAGGGGAGGCGCGGGAGGGGGCCGGCGAGCGGCGGCGCGGCCCGCGCACCTCCGGGGGGAGGGCGCGTGGGCCGGCCGCCGCGCTCGCGGGGCCGCGCACGGGCCGGCAGCGGCCACCGGCGCGGGCCCTCAGCGCAGGAGCTCGAACCGGCACCTGGTGCCGGGCGCGCGCGACAGACGGGCGTCCGCCGTCAGCAGCGGCACGTCCAGCACCTCGGCCAGCGCCACGTACGCGGCGTCGTAGCTCGAGACGGCGTGGCGCAGTTCCCAGCAGCGGCGCAGCAGCGGGCGGTGGGCTGCGCGGCGCAGGGGGACGTCGAGGAGGTCCTGCAGCGCCAGGTCGGCCCGGCGGGCCGGCAGGGCGCCGGAGGCGGCGGCCCGGCGCAGGACGGAGGTGACCTCCAGGTCGACCACCTCCGGGGCGGTGAGCACCTGGCCGCGCAGGTGGTCCCTGGCGCGGTCGCCGTCGGGGCCGTCGTCGGCCAGCGCCGGCGCCAGGACGCTGGCGTCGACGACGATCACGAACGGCGTTCGCGCTCGTCGTGCAGGGCGTCCACGGCCTCGCGGAAGGACACGCTGCCGCCGGCCCGACCGCCGGCGCGGTCGAGGACCTCGTCGAGCGAGGGGGTGCTGGCCTGCTCGACGAGCATGGTGAGCAGGTACTCCTGCAGGGACTGGTGCGCCACTGCCGCGCGCCGGCGCAGCACGGCGTGGATCTCGTCGGGGACGTCCTTGATCTGCACGCTGGGCATGGCGCCACTTTGGCGCCAGTGCCGCCGTCCTGCAATCGCCCAGCCGGTGGTGCGCCGGAGTCGGCAGACCGCGCCGTCGCGCTCACGCGCCGGGGCGCACCCGGTAGTGGTAGGCGTGGTGCACCGCGAAGCCGGCGCCGGCGTACAGGGCACGGGCACCGGTGTTCGCGGCCGCCACCTGCAGGAACGCCGCGGACGCCCCGCGCTCGAGCCCCCACGCGGCCACCTCGGCCAGCAGGCGGCGGGCCAGCCCGCGCCGGCGGTGCTCGAGGGCGACCTCCACGGCCGAGAGGCCCACCCACCCCGGGCTGGCCGACCCGCGCGCCACGGCCACCGTCGCGCCGTCCGCCACGACGCTCAGGAAGACCTGCGCGTCGGCCGAGAGCAGCACGCGCCGGCCCGCCTCGGGCACGGCCGTCGTGCCGCGGTAGCGGTACAGCCCGAGCCAGCCCTCGTCCGGCTCCGCGGCGGCCACCACCGAGCACCCCGGCGGCAGCGGCACCGCGCCCGGGTCCGGCAGCGCGCGCAGCGCCGCGGTCAGCACCAGCGTCGGGGTGTCCACGGCCCAGCCGCGCGCGGCCAGCTCCCCGGCCACCGCCGGCGCGTCGAGCGCGGAGCCGGCGGCGTGGGGCACCGCCACCCGCGCCGGCAGCCCGCGCCGGTCGTAGAAGGCCTCCACCGCGGCGAGCGCCTCGGCCAGCGGCAGGCCGGGGGAGCCGGTGGCCAGGGCGGAGTTCGCGCGCCCGGTGAACCCCCCGGCCGCGCGCAGGCGCCAGCCGCCGAGGTCGACGCGCTCGTCGGGGCGCCAGTGCTCGGCCGCCACGGCCTCCAGCTCGTCCACGCCCAGCGCCTCGTGGGGCGCGCCGCGCCGGCGCGGCGGCGGGGGCACCGCCTTGGCGGCCAGCACGTCCGCGCGGCGCACCCGCACCTCGCCGCGGCGGGTGGCGACCACGAGCGCCGCGCCGTCGGCGGCGACCAGCTCGCCCAGGGCGTCGCTGGCGGAGCCGTCGGCCAGCCGGCGGCGCACCACCACCCGCGCGCCGACCACGAGCTCCTGCTCGCGCAGCACGTGCACCGGCGAGACCTCGCCCACCCGCACCGCCCCCCTCGCACCCCGGGCGCCCGGCCCGCACCGTCCCCGACGGCGAGCACCGCCGGAGTCCGCGATACTAGGAGCACGCGTCCGGCGGCCCCCTGTGCCGGAGGAGGAGGACACCCGTGACCTACGTGATCGCCCAGCCCTGCGTGGACGTCAAGGACAAGGCGTGCATCGAGGAGTGCCCGGTCGACTGCATCTACGAGGGCAAGCGCTCGCTGTACATCCACCCCGATGAGTGCGTCGACTGCGGCGCGTGCGAGCCGGTGTGCCCGGTGGAGGCCATCTACTACGAGGACGACGTGCCCGAGCAGTGGTCGGCGTTCACCGCGGCGAACGTGCAGTTCTTCGACGCGGTCGGCTCGCCCGGTGGTGCGGCCAAGACGGGCCTGATCGAGGCGGACCACCCGGTGGTGGCCGCGCTGCCCCCGCAGGGCGAGGGGCGCTGAGCGCCCCGGCGGCCCCGGGCACCGCGCGCCGGGGCCCGGGCGCCGCGCTGCCGGACTTCCCGTGGGACTCCCTGGCCGGCGCCAAGGCGCTGGCCGCCTCCCACCCCGGCGGGATCGTCGACCTCTCGGTCGGCACGCCCGTGGACCCCACGCCCGAGGTCGTCGCCGCGGCGCTGCGCTCGGCCGCCGACGCCCCCGGCTACCCGCTGACGTGGGGCACCGCGCCGCTGCGCGAGACCGTGGCGGCGTGGTTCGCGCGCCGGCGCGGCGTGCCCGGCCTGGACCCCGACGGCGTGCTGCCCACCGTGGGCTCGAAGGAGCTCGTCGCGTGGCTGCCGCTGCTGCTGGGCCTGGGGCCCGGCGACGCGGTCGCGCACCCGGCGGTGGCCTACCCCACCTACGACGTCGGCGCCCGCCTGGCCGGGGCCACCCCGGTGCCCGTGGACGTCTCCGCCGGCCCCGCCGCGCTGGAGGAGGCCCGCCGCGCCGGGCACCGGGTGCGGCTGCTGTGGCTGAACTCCCCGTCCAACCCCACCGGGGCGGTGCTGGAGGCGCCTGAGCTGGCCGCCCTGGTGGCCTGGGCGCGCGAGCACGGCGCCGTCGTGGCCGGCGACGAGTGCTACGCCGAGCTGGGCTGGGACGCCGCCCACGACGCCTTCCGCGGCGGCCTGGTGCCCTCCGTGCTGGACCCGCGCGTCACCGGCGGGGACACCACCGGCCTGCTGTCGGTGTACTCCACCTCCAAGCAGTCCAACCTGGCCGGCTACCGGGCGGCGTTCGTCGCCGGCGACCCGGCGCTGGTGCGCGAGCTGCTGGAGGTGCGCAAGCACGCCGGGATGATCGTGCCCTGGCCGGTGCAGGTGGCGCTGGCCGCCGCCCTGGCCGACGACGCCCACGTGGCCGCCCAGCGCGAGCGCTACCGCGCCCGCCGCGCGGTGCTGCGCGCGGCCCTGGAGGGCGCCGGCTTCCGCGTCGACGCCTCCGGCGCGGGGCTGTACCTGTGGAGCACCCTGGGCCGCGGCTCGCGCGAGACCGTGGACCTGCTCGCCGCCCGCGGCGTGCTGGTGGCCCCGGGGCACTTCTACGGCGCCGCCGGCGAGCGCCACGTGCGGGTGGCGCTGACCGCCACGGACGAGCGCGTCGCGCAGGTCCCGCAGCGCCTGGCCGGCCTGGACGCGCCCGGCGCCTGATCCCGCGGCGGCGCCCCGGTGGCCCCCGGTGGCCCGTCGGCGCCGCCGGGCGCGCCCGCGTCCCGGTGTTGGGGGAGGTCGCGGGGGACGGGTACGGTCAGCCGCATGGTGGACTCCGTGACGCTGAAGCACGCAGGTGGCGACCTGGACCTGCCGGTGACCCCGGCGACCGAGGGCGCCTCCGGCTTCGGCATCTCCAGCCTGCTCAAGGAGACCGGGCTGGTCACCCTCGACGCGGGCTTCACGAACACCGCCGCGTGCACGTCGGCGATCACGTACATCGACGGCGACGCCGGCGTGCTGCGCTACCGCGGCTACCCCATCGAGCAGCTGGCCGAGAGGTCGTCCTTCATCGAGACCAGCTACCTGCTCATCTACGGCGAGCTGCCCAGCGCCGAGCAGCTGGAGGCGTTCACCGCCCGCATCCAGCGCCACACCCTGCTGCACGAGGACCTCAAGCGCTTCTTCGACGGCTTCCCGCGCGACGCGCACCCGATGCCGGTGCTCTCCAGCGCCGTCAGCGCGCTGTCGACCTTCTACCCCAACAGCCTGAACCCGTTCGACGCCGAGCAGGTGGAGCTGTCCACGATCCGCCTGATGGCCAAGCTGCCCACCATCGCCGCGTACGCGCACCGCAAGTCGCTGGGCCAGCCGCTGCTGTACCCGGACAACCGCCTGGGCCTGGTGGAGAACTTCACCCGCCTGGCCTTCGGCAACCCCGCCGAGGACTACGAGCTGGACCCGGTCATGGTGCGCGCGCTGGACCAGCTGCTCGTCCTGCACGCCGACCACGAGCAGAACTGCTCCACCTCCACCGTGCGCCTGGTCGGCTCCGGCCAGGCCAACCTCTTCGCCTCGGTCTCGGCGGGCATCCACGCCCTGTCCGGTCCGCTGCACGGCGGGGCCAACTCCGCGGTGCTGGACATGCTGGAGACCATCCGCGGCTCCGACGACGACGTCGACACCTTCATGCGGCGGGTGAAGGACAAGGAGAAGGGCGTGCGCCTGATGGGCTTCGGCCACCGGGTGTACAAGAACTACGACCCGCGCGCGGCCATCGTGAAGAAGACCGCCGACCAGGTGCTCTCCCAGCTCGGCGGGCGCGACGAGCTCCTCGACATCGCCGTGCGCCTGGAGGAGATCGCCCTCTCCGACGACTACTTCACCGAGCGCAAGCTGTACCCGAACGTGGACTTCTACACCGGGCTGATCTACAAGGCGATGGGCTTCCCGACGAAGATGTTCACGGTGCTCTTCGCCCTGGGCCGCCTGCCCGGCTGGATCGCCCAGTGGCGCGAGATGATCAACGACCCGGCCACCAAGATCGGCCGCCCGCGCCAGGTGTACGTCGGCGAGGGCGCGCGCGACTACGTGGACGTCACCGCCCGCTGACGCCGCCGCGCGGGCGCCCGCCGCCGCGGGCCGCGCCGCGCGCCCGGCTCAGGCCACGCGCACCCGCACGGCGCCGGCCGGCACGCCCGTTCCGGCCGGCGTCCAGCCGTGCCCCGAGCGCTCGCGCACCCAGGTGCTGCCCTCGACGCTGACCTCCACCACGTCGTGGGCGTCGGCCGAGGCCACCGCCCACGCCGCCGCCGCCCACGCCAGGCGGGCGGCGTCCTCGCCTTCCAGGGCGTACTGCAGCGCCTTGCCGTCGGTGCCGGGCACCACCCGCGGGGCCACCGCGACCACCTCGGTGCCCATCGCGTCGCGCAGCCGCTGCGCGCCGGCGGAGGCCTCCTCGTCCGTGCCCACCTGCGCGTCCGGCTCGGCGGCGCGCAGCCGGCAGGTGAAGCCGGCCGGGGTGTAGCCGGTCAGCGCCGAGGCGATCAGCCGCGCCTCCGGCTCGTGGTCGCCGTAGGCCAGCGGGAAGCCGCTGCGCTGCACCTCCTGCGCGGCGTCGGTCACCGGCAGGTCGCGGTAGCCGTCGACCTCCACCAGCGCGTCGTAGAACGCGGTGGTGGCGAAGACCGGGTCGCGCACCTGCTCGGGGGAGCCCCAGCCCTGCGAGGGCCGCTGCTGGAAGAGCCCCAGGGAGTCGCGGTCGCCGTGGTCGAGGTTGCGCAGCCCCGACTCCTGCACGACCGTCGCGATCGCGATGGTGGCCGCGCGCGCCGGTAGGCCGCGGCGCACGGCCAGGCCCACCACGGTGGCGGCGTTGCGCGCCTGCTCCGGCGAGAGCGAGGTGCTCGCCCCGTCGACGGTGGCGGTGCAGCGCTCGCGCACCACGGGCGCGTCGTCGTCGCGCACCAGCCACAGCGCCCCGGCGGTCAGCACCACCAGGGCCGAGCCGGCGGCCACCAGGGGCCGCAGCCGCCGCGCGCGCCGGTTGGCCGCGGACGCCGAGCGCGGCAGGGCGCCGCGGGTGGGCCGGCGGGCGGGGCGGCGGGCGGGGCGGGGCGCGCCGGGGCCGCGCGAGGTGCTGACGGGCACCGGCGTCAGTTGGCGTGCAGGGCGGCGTTCAGCTCGACCGCCACGCCCCGCCGCGGCAGCGCCTCCACCGCCCCGGTGACGGAGTTGCGGCGGAACAGCAGCCCGGAGGAGCCCGAGAGGGTGCGCGCGGCGACCGTGCGCAGCGCGGTGCCGGACTCGTCGAGCACGGAGACCTTCGTGCCGGCCGTGACGTAGGTGCCGGCCTCGACCACGCAGTCGTCGCCCAGGGAGATGCCGGTGCCGGAGTTGGCCCCCAGCAGCGTGCGCCGCCCGATGCTGACGACCTCCTTGCCGCCGCCGGAGAGGGTGCCCATGATCGAGGCGCCGCCGCCGACGTCCGAGCCGTCGCCGACGACGACCCCGGCGGAGATGCGGCCCTCGACCATGGAGGTGCCCAGCGTGCCGGCGTTGTAGTTGACGAAGCCCTCGTGCATGACGGTGGTGCCCGGGGCCAGGTGCGCGCCCAGGCGCACGCGGTCGGCGTCGGCGATGCGCACGCCGGTGGGGGTGACGTAGTCGGTCATGCGCGGGAACTTGTCCACGCCGTAGACGGTGACCGGGCCGACGTTGGCGCGCAGCGCCAGGCGGGTGCGCTCGAAGTCCGCCACCGCGCACGGGCCGCGGTTGGTCCACACCACGTTGGCCAGCACCCCGAAGATCCCGCTGAGGTCGACGGTGTTGGGCGCCACCAGGCGGTGCGAGAGCAGGTGCAGGCGCAGGTAGGCGTCGGCGGCGTCGGCGGGCGCGGCGTCGAGGTCGACCCGCGTGGTCACCACGCGCTGGCGCACCCGCCGGTGCGGGTCGGAGTCCTCCAGCGCGGCCAGCTCGGCCGGCACCCCGTAGGAGCTCGCCTCGCCGGAGGTGGCCGCGCCCAGCGCCGGGAAGGGGTACCAGACGTCCAGCACGGTGCCGTCCTCGGCGACCGTGGCCAGCCCGTGCCCCCAGGCGCGCCGCGAGGCGGCGGTGCTGCCGGACCCGCCGGCGGACCCGCCGCCGGGGGCGGTGGCGGGGTCCGTGGCGGGGGGCGTGGCGGGGGGGTTCGTCTGCTCGCTCACGCCCGCGACCCTACCCGCCGGCCGGGCAGCGCCTAGGGTTCGAGGCGTGACCCCGACGACCGCCCCGGCCACCGCCCCGGCCACCGCCCCGGCCACCGCCCCGGCCACCGACCGGTACGACCTCGCCGACCCCGCGCTCGACGTGGTGGAGCTGACCCGCAGGGTGTGCGACACCGAGTCCGTCAGCGGCGCCGAGCGGGCCCTCGCCGACGCCGTCGAGGCGGCCCTGCGCTCCTTCGCCGGCGGCGCGCTGGAGGTGCTGCGCGACGGCGACGCCGTCGTGGCCCGCACCGCGCTCGGGCGCGGCGAGCGGGTGCTGCTGGCCGGGCACCTGGACACCGTGCCGCTGGCCGACCCGCCGAACCTGCCGGTGCGCCGCGAGCAGCACCCCGTCGACGGCGACGTCCTCGTCGGGCGCGGCACGTGCGACATGAAGGGCGGGGTGGCCGTGCTGCTGGTGCTGGCGCGCGAGACCGCCGCCGCCGTCGCCGCCGGGCGCGGCCCGCAGCGCGACGTCACCTTCGTCCTCTACGACAACGAGGAGGTCGAGGCCGCTCGCAACGGCCTGGGCCGCCTGGCCCGCAACGCCCCGCACCTCCTCGCGGCCGACTTCGCGGTGCTGCTCGAGCCGTCCTCGGCGGTCGTCGAGGGCGGCTGCAACGGCACCCTGCGCGCGGAGGTGACCACCACGGGCAGGGCGGCGCACTCCGCGCGCGCCTGGCGCGGCAGCAACGCGATCCACGCCGCCGCCCCGGTGCTGACCCGCCTGGCGCAGCACGTCCCGCGCGAGGTGGAGGTGGAGGGCCTGGTCTTCCGCGAGGGCCTGAACGCGGTGGGCATCAGCGGCGGCATCGCCGGCAACGTGATCCCCGACCGGTGCGTGGTCACCGTCAACCACCGCTTCGCCCCGGCGTTCTCCGCCGCCGAGGCCGAGGCGCACGTGCGCGAGGTCCTCGACGGCTTCGACGTGCGCGTGACCGACGTCGCCGAGGGCGCCCGCCCCGGCCTGCACCTGCCGGCCGCGGCGGAGTTCGTGCGCCGCACCGGCACCGAGCCGCTGCCGAAGTTCGGCTGGACCGACGTCGCGCGCTTCTCGGCGCTGGGCGTGCCGGCCGTCAACTACGGTCCCGGCGACAACGCCACCGCCCACGCCGACGACGAGCGCTGCCGCGTGGAGGAGCTCGAGCGGTGCCTGGACGTCCTGCGCGGCTGGCTGCTCGGCGCGGGGGAGGGGGCGGCGTGAGCACCATCTGCCTCTACGGCAGCGCCTCCGGCGGCATCGACGAGCGGCACGTGCAGCTGGCCGCGCACGTCGGGCGCCTCATCGGCGAGCGCGGCCACGACCTCGTCTACGGCGGCGGCGGCACCTCCGTCATGGGCGCCGCGGAGGCCGCCGCGCGCGCGGCGGGCTCGCGCACCACCGGCGTGATGCCCAAGGCGCTCATGGACCTGGAGCTGCCCCCCGAGGGCCTCGGCGAGCTGGTCGTCACCGCCGACATGCGCGAGCGCAAGGCGGAGATGGACGCGCGCGCGGACGCCTTCATCGTCCTGCCCGGCGGGCTGGGCACGCTGGAGGAGCTGTTCGAGATCTGGGTGGCGCGCACCATCGGCCTGCACACCAAGCCGCTGGCCGTGCTGGACCTCGACGGGCACTACGCGGGCCTGCGCCGCTGGCTCGAGGAGCTCGTCGAGCGCCGCTTCGCCCGCCCCCTCGTCTTCGAGGTGGTGCTCTTCACCGACGACCCCGCCGCGGCCCTGGACCACCTCGAGACGGCCCCGCGCGAGCGCGTCTCGCTGCCCAGCTCGGAGATCGTCGGCAGCTTCGCGGACTTCCCCACCGACCCGCGCGGCGAGCGGGGGGAGCCGGGGGGCCGGCCGTGACGGGGGAGCGGCCGTGACGGGGGGCCGGCCGTGACGGTGGTGCTGCTGGCGCTGGTGCTGCTGGCCGTCGGCGCGGTCGCCGCCGTGGCCACCGGCCGCGTCGGCGGCGCCCTGGGCCCGGCGGTGACCGACCGGCCGTACCGCGGCCTGCCCGAGGGGCCGGTGCTGGCGTCCGACGTCGACGAGGTGCGCTTCACGCCCGCGCTGCGCGGCTACCGCATGGACGAGGTCGACGCCGTCCTGGACCGGCTGCGCGAGGAGATCCGCGAGCGCGACGAGGAGCTGGCCGCGTGGCGCGCCGTCGAGGACTGAGCCCCGCGGGCGCGGCGGCGGCCCGGGCGGCGCGGGTGGCGCGCCGGCGCGGGGAGGTGCGCTTCACCGCCCGCGCGGTGGTCGCCGCCGACGCCGGGCGCGTCTTCGAGGTGCTCACCGACTGGCCGCGGCAGAGCGCGTGGGTGCCCGCCACCGTCGTCGAGCGCCGCGGCGGGCCGGTGGCCGCGCCCGGGGAGCGCTTCGCCGGGGTCAGCCGCCTGGGCCCGCTGGTGCTCGACGACGAGATGGTCGTCGTGGCGCGCACCGCCCCGGCGCCGGGGCGCGAGGGCCGGGTGCGGGTGCGCAAGGTCGGCGTGCAGCTCGGCGGCGTGGTCGACCTCGTCGTGCGCGGGGACGGTCCGGGCCGGGCGCGGGTGGAGTGGACCGAGCGCATCCTCGTGCGCCCGCGCGCGCTGGCGCTGCTGGCCTCCCTCGGCGGGCCGCTGCCCGCCCTGCTGGGCCGGGCGGCCTTCGGGGCGGTGCTGCGCGCGGCCCGGCGGGAGCTGGAGGGGCGCGCGTGAGCGCCCCCGCGGCGCCGGCGCACCCGGCCGGCCCGCGCGCCCGCGCGCTGGTGCGCCCGCTGCTGCTGCGCTGGCTGCGGCTGCCGGCCGCGGTGCGGGTGCTGGCCGTCTACGCGCTGGCGCGGCTGTTCACCGCCGCGGTGCTCGCCGCCGTGGCCCGCTTCCAGCCGCCCAGCGCCTGGACGCCGCAGGACCCCGGCTACGCCGACGTGCTCGTGCTCTGGGACGCCACCTGGTACCGCTCGATCGCCGAGCACGGCTACCCCTCCGCCGTGCCGCTGGGGGCCGACGGCGACCCGCGCCAGTCGGAGCTGGCCTTCTACCCGGTGGCGCCGCTGCTGGCGCGGGCCCTCATGGCCACCGGCCTGCCGTTCGCGTGGGCCGGCTCGCTGGTCTCGCTGCTGACCGGGGCCGCGGCGGCGGTGGGCGTGCACGCGCTGCTGCTGCGGGCGCTGTCCGCGCGCCGCCCGGCGGGCGCGGCGCGGCGCGGGGCGTGGAGCGCGGCGGTGCTGCTGTGCGTGTGCCCGCCGGCGGTGGTGCTGCAGGTGCCGTACACCGAGGGCCCGGCGCTGGCGCTGCTGGTGGCGTTCCTGCTGCTGCTGCAGCGCCGGCGCTACCTGCCGGCGGCCGCGGTGGCGCTGGTGCTGGGGCTGACGCGGCCGGTGGCGGTGCCGCTGTCGGTGGTCGTCGCCGTGCACCTGCTGCTGCGCGCGCGCGAGGGGCACCGCCGCGGGGCGGTGCTGGGCGGGCGGGTGGCGCTGCGCGCCCTGGTGCTGCTGGGCGCCAGCAGCGCGGCGGGGCTGCTGTGGCCGGTGACCGCGGCGCTGCTGACCGGGCGCGCCGACGCCTACACCGCCACGATGGGCGCCTGGCGCGCCGGCGGGCGCGTGGAGTGGCTGCAGCCGTGGTGGTCCGTCTCACGCTACCTGCTCGGCGGGGCCGGCCCGCCGCTGCTGGTGCTCCTCGTCGTCGCGTACGCCGCCTGGCTGCTCTCGCGGCGCACCGCCGCGCTGGGCGCGGACCTGCGCACCTGGTGCCTGGCCTACCCCGCCTACCTGCTGGTGGTGCTGGACCCCTTCACCAGCCTGTTCCGCTACCTCGTGCTGCTCTTCCCGCTCGGCGGCCTGGTGGGCCTGCACCCGCGCCGGCGCGGCGCGCTGGGGGCGTGGGTGGCGGCCTCGCTGGCCCTGCAGGTGGTGTGGACGGCGTGGCTGTGGCGCTTCTCCCCGCCCTCCGACTGGCCGCCGTGAGCGCGACGCGTGATCGGCGCGGGCGCCCGGGCGCACGGCGCGCGGTGGCGATGGGGGATGATGGAGCCACGCGCCGCCGCGGCGACCGGTCGCGGCCGGCGGGCGCACGAGGACCACGAGAGAGGACGCACGCCGATGGCGGCCATGAAGCCGAGGACCGGGGACGGTCCGCTGGAGGTCACCAAGGAGGGGCGCGGCATCGTCCTGCGCATGCCGCTGGAAGGGGGTGGCCGTCTCGTGGTCGAGATGACCCCCGACGAAGCCGGTGCCCTCGGGGAGGCCATCGCCTCGGTCGTCGGCTGAGGACCACGGCTCGGGGGGGGGGGGGGGGGGGGGGCGGCCGCCCGCCGGCCCCCCCCCCCGCCCCCCGGCCCCGGCCCCCCCCCCCCCCCCCCCCCCCCCCCCCCCCCCCCCCCCCCCCCCCCCCCCCCCGTCCCCGCGCGCGGCCGCCGCGGCCCGCGCCCCCCGCGCACACCCGCCCTCCCGGACAGGACGCCCCGTGAGCACCTCCCCCCTCCCCGAGACCGTGCGCTCCGCCCCGCCCGAGCTGCGGCGCTGGGACCCGCCGGCCGTGCACGTGGTGCCCGGCCCGCTGACCGGCGCCGACCTCGACGGCTGCGACGTGCTGGGCGTGCCGGTGGCCCCCGGCGAGGGCGACGGCCCGGTCCGGCCGCGCCCGGGCGCCGCCGACGCCGCCGTGCGCTACGGCGTGGACCTGGCCGCGCTGCTGGCCGCCGAGGAGGTCTCCGGCCGCGCCGGCAGTACCTGGCGCCTGCCCGTGCCGGCCCCGGCCGGCTCCCCGCGCCGGCTGCTGGCCGTGGGCGCGGGCGACTCCTCGCCCGCGGCGCTGCGCCGGGCCGCGGCCGCCCTGGCCCGCGCCGCCGGCCCCGCCGCGGACGTGGCCACCACCCTGGCCGACGGCGCCGGCGAGGAGGGCGTGCGCGCGGTGGTCGAGGGCTTCCTGCTCGCCTCCCACGTGCCGCCCACGGCCGCGCGCCGCCCCGACGGCGAGCGCCCCGACGGCGAGCGCCCCGACGGCGAGCGCCCCGCGCGCCGCCTCGTGCTCGTCGGCGACGTGCCGGCCGCCGCCGTGGCGCGCGGGCAGGCGCTGGCCGCGGCCACCGCCCTGGCCCGCGACCTGGCGGCCACCCCCTCCAACCTCAAGGACCCCGCCTGGCTCGTGGCGCGCACCCGCGAGGTGGCCGCCGAGCACGGCCTGACGGTGGAGGTGCGCGACGCGGCGCGCCTGCGCCGGGAGGGCTTCGGCGGGCTGCTGGCCGTCGGCGGCGCCTCGCCCTCGCCGCCGGCGCTGGTGCAGGTGCGCCACCGCCCCCGCGGGCGGGCCGGCGCCGGCGCGCCGCACGTCGTCCTCGCCGGCAAGGGCATCACCTACGACACCGGCGGCCTGGCGCTGAAGCCGCGCGAGTCGATGGTGGCCATGAAGACCGACATGACCGGCGCGGCCGTCGTGCTGGCCGTGGTCGCCGCGGCCGCCCGGCTGCGGCTGCCGGTGCGCGTGACCGGCCTGCTGGCGCTGGCCGAGAACTCCTTCGGCGGCGCCTCCTACCGCCCCGGCGACGTCGTGCGCCACCACGGCGGGCGCACCACCGAGGTCAACAACACCGACGCCGAGGGCCGCCTGGTGCTCGGCGACGCCCTGGCGCACGCCCACGCCTCCCTCGACCCGGACGTGCTCGTCGACGTCGCCACCCTCACCGGCGCCGCCTCCGTCGCGCTCGGCAAGCGGCACGCGGCCCTGTTCGCCACCGACGACGAGCTCGCCGCGCAGCTGCAGGCCGCCTCGGAGGCCTCCGGCGAGCAGGTCTGGCGCCTGCCGCTGGTGCCCGAGTACGCCGAGCTGCTGCGCTCCGACGTCGCCGACGCCCGGCAGGTGGCCACCGCCCCGGGGGCCGGCGCCGGCACGATCCTGGCCGCGCAGTTCCTGCAGCCCTTCACCGGCGGGCGCCGCTGGGCGCACCTGGACATCGCCGGGCCCGCCCGCGCGGACGGCGCCGAGCACGAGGTCAACCGCGGCGCCACCGGCTTCGGCGCCCGCCTGCTGCTGCGCTGGCTGGAGTCGCTGGCCGGCTGAGCCGGGGCGGGGGCCGCCGGCCGGTGCGGGCGCGTCAGGGGCGCCGCACCGCCAGCAGCAGCCCCTCGCCGGCCGGCAGCAGCGCGCACAGCCAGCGCTCGTCCTCGGCCAGCGCCCGGCCGAGCTCGCGCAGCGCCACCGTGGACGCGTCGCGCGCCGCCGGGTCGGCCACGCGCCCCTGCCACAGGGCGTCGTCGACGACGAGCAGCCCCCCGGGGCGCAGCAGCCGCAGCGCCTGCTCCAGGTAGGCGGAGTACTCGCGCTCGTCGCCGTCGAGCAGCACCAGGTCGTAGGCGGAGTCGCTCAGCCGCGGCAGCACCTCCAGGGCGCGCCCCGGGATGAAGCGCGCCCGCTGGCTGCGCACCCCGGCGTCGGCCACCGCCTCGCGCGCGGCGCGCTGGCGCTCGCCGTCGACGTCGATGGTCGTCAGCACGCCGTCGGGCGCCATGCCGCGCAGCAGGCTGACCGTGGACACGCCCGTGCCGGTGCCCACCTCCACGGCCGTGCGGGCCTTGGCCGCGGCGGCCAGCACCGTCAGCGCGGCGGCCGTGCCCGGCGAGACGGGCTCGCAGCCGAGGTCGGCCGCGCGGGCGCGGGCCTCCTGCAGCACCTCGTCCTCGGCGGTGAACTGCTCGGCGTAGGCCCAGCTGGCGGGCTGCTTCGCGGGCGGGGGCACCCGGGCAACCTAGTGCATGCGCGCCGTCACGGTCCCGACCGCGACCTCCGGGGGACGCGGGAACCGCCCGGGTCCGCCCCGCGTTGGGACCGGTGACGCCGATGGGCGAGATCACACCGCGGGGAGTGGCCCCGCCGGGGGGAGTGGGGGAGCATGGTGGCAGTGGCGGCGCCGTTCGCGGTCCCCTTCCCCGCCCGCGCCAGGAGGAACCCCGTGCCAGACGACCCAGGCGGCGCCCGGGCGGTGCCCGGCGAGCGGGACGCGCAGCCGTCCGCCCCCGCGTGGGTGCCCCCCACGTGGGAGGAGGTCGTGCGCGACCACTCCGGCCGCGTCTACCGCCTGGCGTACCGCCTGACGGGCAACCGCCACGACGCCGAGGACCTCACCCAGGAGGTCTTCGTGCGCGTCTTCCGGTCCCTGTCGAGCTACCAGCCGGGCACCTTCGAGGGCTGGCTGCACCGCATCACCACGAACCTCTTCCTGGACCAGGTGCGCCGTAAGCAGCGCATCCGCTTCGACGCCCTGGCCGAGGACGCCGGCGAGAAGCTGCCCAGCACCGACGTCGGCCCCGAGCGCGCCTACGAGCACCGCAACCTCGACGACGACGTCCAGGCGGCGCTGGACTCCCTGCCGCCGGACTTCCGCGCCGTGGTGGTGCTGTGCGACATCGAGGGCCTGTCCTACGAGGAGATCGCCGCCACCCTGGGCGTCAAGCTCGGCACGGTGCGCTCGCGCATCCACCGCGGCCGCGCCCAGCTGCGCACGGCGCTGGCGCACCGCGCCCCGCGCCCCCCGGCGCCCACCGCCCCTCCCCGCCTGGCGCTCGGCGAGGAGCGCTCGTGAGCGGACCGCACCTCGGCGCGCGGGTCAGCCCGCTCGTCGACGGGCGGCTCGCCCCCGACGCGGCCGTGCGCGCCGGCGAGCACCTGCGGGCCTGCGCCGACTGCGCCGAGGCGGTGGAGGCCGAGCGCCTCGTGCGCGCCCGGTTGCGCGCGCTGCCCGACCTCGAGCCGTCCGCGGACCTGCTGGTGCGCCTGCGCGACATCGGCGGACCCGGCGGTCCGCTGCCCCCGCGCGACCGCCCCATGGCCGTCCCGGCCCGCCCGGCGGTGGGCGCCGCGCCCCCGGCCCGCGCCGACCTGGCCCACCCACCGGCGCGCACCCGCCCCGCGCCCGCCCCGGCCCGGCGCCGCCGGGTGCACCGCCGACCGGTGGCCGCGGCGCTGGCGGGCACCTTCTCGCTGCTCGGCGTGGGCATCGCCGGCTTCCTCGTGCTCGGCGGCCAGCAGCCGCAGGCCCCGGCCCCGGTGGCCGAGCTGCGCACCACGCCCTCCAGCGCCCCGGTCGCGCCGCGACCCTCGACCAGCCCAGCGGTGCCCGGCGCCCCGGTGCCCGTCCCGGCGGCGCCCGCGACGAGCGCCCCGGCGGACGGCGCGGCGAGCCCCGTCGCCACCTCCCCGGCGCCCGCTCCCGAGCGCGCCGCCCCCTCCCGGTGACCGGCCCCACCGCCCCCGGCGGCTGGGGCGCTCCGGGCGGCCCCGGGGACGAGGCCCCGCGCGAGCAGGCCCCGCGCGACCCGTGGGCGAGCCCGCCGGACGAGCGGGCCCCGCGCGACCCGTGGGCGAGCCCGCCGGAGCCGCAGCGCTCCGGGGCCTCGCCCTGGGGCGCGCCCGAGCCGCCCCGGCCGCACGGCGCGGAGCAGCACCCCCCGCAGCCCCACGAGCAGCACCCCGCGGAGCAGGGGTGGCCGGCGCAGTCGTGGCCGCCGCCGCCGCAGGGCGCCGGGCAGGACCCGTCCTGGCAGCAGTGGCCGCCCCCGGCGCCGGCGCGCCGGCGCAGCGGGCGCACCGCGCGGCTGCTGGGCGCCGGTTCGGCCGTGCTGCTGCTCGGGGTGGCCGGCGGCTTCGCCGGCGCGCTGCTGCAGGAGCGCTCGCAGGGCACCGGCCCCTACCCGGCCGTCGCCGTGGCCGACCCGGAGCCGGGCAGCACCGTGCGCCCCGCCGGCAGCGTGGCCGAGATCGCGCGCACCGCGCTGCCCAGCGTGGTGGCGCTGCAGGTCGAGGGCAGCGGCGGCAGCGGCACCGGCTCCGGCTTCGTCCTCCAGACCGAGGCCGCTGACGCCTCCGAGGCGTTCGTGCTGACGAACAACCACGTCGTGGCCGGCGCGTACGACGACGGCGTGACCGTCGTCTTCCAGGACGGTGCCCAGGTGCCCGGCCGGGTGGTCGGCGCCGACGCCTCCTACGACCTCGCCGTCGTGCGCGTCGAGCGCGAGGGCCTGCGCCCGCTGGCGCTGGGCGACTCCGCCAGCGTGGTCGTCGGCGACCGCGTCGTGGCCGTGGGCGCGCCGCTGGGGCTGCAGGGCACCGTCACCGAGGGCATCGTCTCGGCGCTGAACCGCCCGGTCTCCGCCGGCGGGCGCGGCGCGGAGGAGGCCTCCTACATCCAGGCCATCCAGACCGACGCGGCCATCAACCCGGGCAACTCCGGCGGGCCGCTGCTCAACGACCGCGGCGAGGTGGTCGGGGTGAACTCCGCGATCGCCGCCCTGCCCGGCGCCCAGGGCGGCGGGACGGCCGGCAGCATCGGGCTCGGCTTCTCCATCCCCTCCGCCCAGGCCGGGCGCACCGCCGAGCAGCTCATCCGCACCGGCCGCGCGGTGCACCCGGTGATCCGCGTCTCCCTGGACAGCCAGTACCGCGGCGAGGGCGTGCAGGTGCTCGACCAGCCCGGCGCGGTCGAGAGCGGCGGGCCCGCCGACCGCGCGGGGCTGCGCCCGGGCGACGTGGTGCTGGCCGTGGACGGGCGCCCGGTGACCGAGGCCGCCGAGCTCATCGTCGACATCCGCGCCCGCCAGCCCGGCGACACGGTCACGCTCACGGTGCGCCGGGGGGGTCAGGACCTGCAGGTGCCCGTGACCCTCGAGGCGGACGGTTAGGATCCTGGCGTGTTCGGCATCAACGGGGGCGAGCTGATCGTCCTCCTCGTCGTGGCTCTGGTCGTGCTGGGACCCGAGCGGCTGCCCCAGTACGCCGAGCAGCTGGCCCAGCTCGTGAAGTCGGTGCGCCGCTTCGCCAAGGGCGCTCAGGCGCAGATGCGCGAGGAGCTGGGTCCGGAGTTCGACGACATCGACTGGCAGAAGCTCGACCCGCGCCAGTACGACCCGCGGCGCATCGTGCGCGACGCCCTCTCGGACGTGTGGGACGACGAGCCCGCCCCGGCGAAGAAGCCGGCGCGCCCCGCGGCGGGCGCCACGGCCGCCTCGCGCGTGAACCTCGACAAGGGCTCGTCCGCGTCCGCCGCACCGGCCGCCGCGCCCTACGACGAGGACGCCACCTGAGGCGCCGCCGAGGCGCCGCGGCGTCGCGGCCGGCGCGCTGCGGGCCGGCTCCCCCCGCGGGGGAGCCGGCCCCTCGCGCGTTCAGGCGACGCTGAGGCCCAGCTTGCGCCCGGCCAGCCCGCGCGGGCGGCCCGCCAGGGTGCGGGCCAGCTCGCGCAGCGCCGTCGAGGCCGGGCAGTCCGGGTCGCTGAGGACCACGGGCACCCCGGCGTCGCCGCCCTCGCGCAGCGTCACGTCCAGCGGCACCCGGGCCAGCAGCGGCACGGGCGCGCCCAGGCGCTCGGTCAGGGAGTCCGCCACGCGCTGCCCGCCGCCGGAGCCGAAGACCTCCAGGCGCTGGCCGTCGGGCAGCTGCAGCCAGCTCATGTTCTCCACCACGCCCACGACCTTCTGCGACGTCTGCGCGGCCACCGCCCCGGCGCGCTCGGCGACCTCGGCGGCCGCGGCCTGCGGGGTGGTCACCACGAGGACCTCCGCGCCCGGCAGGAGCTGGCCGACGCTGATGGCGATGTCGCCGGTGCCGGGGGGCAGGTCCAGCAGCAGCACGTCCAGGTCGCCCCAGAAGACCTCGGAGGCGAACTGCTGCAGCGCCCGGTGCAGCATGGGCCCGCGCCAGGCCACCGGCTCGTTGCCGGGCACGAACATCCCGATGGAGATCACCCGCACGCCGTGGCCGGTGGGCGGCAGGATCATGCTGTCGACGCGGGTGGGCTTGGCGGTGACGCCCAGCAGGCGCGGCACGGAGAAGCCGTGCACGTCCGCGTCGAGCACGCCCACCCGCAGCCCGTCGGCGGCCATGGCCGCGGCGAGGTTGACGGTGACGCTGGACTTGCCCACGCCGCCCTTGCCGGAGGCGACGGCGTAGACGCGCGTGAGGTTGCCCGGCTCGTTGAAGCGGATGGTGGGCGCGGCCCCGGTGGTGCCGCGCAGCTTCACCGTCAGCGCGCTGCGCTGCTCGGGCGTCATCTCCCCGAAGCGCACCCGTGCCCCGCGCGCGCCCTCGACGCCGCGCACGGCGGCGGTGACGTCGGAGGTCAGGCGCTCGCGCATCGGGCAGCCGGCGGTGGTCAGCAGCACCAGGACGTCCACGACGCCGTCGTCGCCGACGTCGACGCGCTCGACCATCCCCAGCTCGGTGATAGGCCGGTGCAGTTCTGGGTCGTTGACCGCGGACAGCGCGGTGCGGACGGCGTCGGGCGTGGGCAGCACGTCGCCAGGGTACGGCCGCCCGCGCGCGGCGACCCGCGGGGCGGTGCGCGCAGCGCGCTCAGCCGGCGGTGACGCGCACGACCTCCTCGAACGTCGTCTCCCCGCGCATGGCCTTGGCCAGCGCCGACTGGCGCAGCGTGGCCATGCCGGTGCGCGCGGCCTCCTCGCCCAGCGCCGACTCCGTCGGCGTGCTCATGAGCACCTTGCGCACGCTGGGCACCACGTCGAGCACCTCGTACACCGCGGTGCGCCCGCGGTAGCCGGTGCCGCCGCAGTCGGGGCAGCCGGTGCCCTTCAGCGGGGTGGCGTCGAGGATGTCCTCGATCGTCAGGCCCAGCAGCGCCAGGGTGTTCTCGTCGGGGATGTAGCCGTCCGCGCACGAGTCGCAGGGGCGGCGCACCAGGCGCTGGGCGATCGCGGCGGTCAGCGAGCTGGCCACGAGGAACGGCGCGGCGCCCATGTCCACCAGGCGGGTCAGGGCGCCCACCGCGGAGTTCGTGTGCAGCGTGGTGAGCACCAGGTGGCCCGTCATGGACGCCTTCAGCGCCAGCTCGGCCGTCTCGGAGTCGCGCACCTCGCCGATGAGGACGATGTCGGGGTCCTGGCGCAGCACCGAGCGCAGGCCCGCGGAGAACGTCATCCCGACCTTGGCGTGCACCTGCACCTGCGTGATGCCGGGCAGCTGGACCTCGACGGGGTCCTCCAGCGTGATGATGTTCTTCTCGGGGCTCATCGTGGCGTGGATCGCCGCGTACAGGGTGTTCGTCTTGCCCGAGCCGGTGGGCCCGGTGATGAGCACCAGGCCCTGCGGCACGCTCAGCGCCCGCTCGAAGATCTCCAGCTGCTCCGGCTCGAAGCCCAGCGAGGGCAGCGAGGGCACGTCGTCGCCGCGGGTGAGCAGGCGGATGACGACCTTCTCGCCGTGCAGCGCCGGCAGCGTCGAGACGCGGCAGTCGATCGCGGCGCCGTCGACGACGACGCGGGTGCGCCCGTCCTGCGGCACGCGGCGCTCGGAGATGTCCAGCCCCGAGATGATCTTGATGCGGCTGATGACGCTGGGGGCCACGCGCTTGGGCGCGCTCATCACGTCGCGCAGCAGGCCGTCGACGCGGAAGCGCACCCGCAGCTGGTCGCGCTGGGACTCCAGGTGGATGTCCGAGCAGCGCAGGCGCACCGCGTCGGACAGGATCCGGTTGACCAGCTTGACGATGGGGGCGTCGTCGTCGACGGAGCCGTTGAGCGAGGCCAGCGGGTCCTCGTCGTCCTCGTCGCCGGCCTCCTCGACCATGCGGCTGACCTGCGAGGTGTCCTCGGTCAGCGACCACGCGCGCGCGAGGTGGTCGCGGATCTGGGAGTCCATCGCCACGACGACGTGCAGCTCGGGGGTGCGGGTGTAGAGCTTGACGTCGTCCAGCGCCAGCACGTTCGTCGGGTCGGCCGCGGCCACCAGCAGGTACTCGGGGGTGCGGTCCAGCACCAGCACCCGGCAGCGCTCGGCCACCGCGCGCGGCAGCAGGCGCACCACGTCCGGCGCGATGGCCACCTTCGACAGGTCCACGTGCTCCAGGCTGAGCAGGTCCGCCAGGCACAGCGCCAGCTCCGCCTCGGAGACCAGGCCCAGCTCGACCAGGATCTGCCCCAGCCGCCGGCGCGGCCCCTCGCCGTTGCGCTGCTCGTTCAGCGCGTGGTCGAGGTCCTCCGGCAGCAGCAGGCCCTTCTCGACGAGCACGTCGCCGAGGCGCCTGCGGGTCTGGCCCGCGGGTGCACCGGCACCGGGGCGGGCGTCGTCGAGAGTCGTCACGCGTCGTGCATCGGCACGCGCGCGCCCGCCCTGGAGGGGGAGTCGCCCACCTGCTCAGCGGGCCGCTCGCCGTGGGGCCCCCACCCGTCGGGCTCCCCGGCGCCCGGCCGCTCGTCGCCCGGCCGCTCGTCGCCCGGCCGCTCGTCGCCCGGCCGCTCGTCGCCCGGCCGCTCGGCGGCGCCGGGCGCCTGCTCGGGGCGCTTGCGCTTCTTGCCGCCCTTGCGCCGGGCCGGCTCGCGGCCCTCGCGCCCGGCCTCCTCCTCGCGCAGCTCCTCCAGCACGCTGCGCAGCTCCGAGCGCACGAAGTCGCGCGTGGCCACGTCGCGCAGCGCGATGCGCAGGGCCGCCACCTCGCGCGTGAGGTACTCGGTGTCGGCCAGCGCGCGCTCGTCGCGGGCGCGATCCTGCTCGTTGAGCACGCGGTCGCGGTCGTCCTGGCGGTTCTGCGCCAGCAGGATCAGCGGGGCGGCGTAGGACGCCTGCAGCGAGAGGATGAGCGTGAGCAGCGTGTAGTTCAGCGCCCGCGGGTCGAACTGCACGGAGGCGGGCGCGAAGGTGTTCCACGCCAGCCACAGCGCCACGAAGCCCGACATGTAGACCAGGAAGCGGCCGGTGCCCATGAAGCGGGCGAACTTCTCGCTGGCCCGCCCGAAGGCGTCCGGGTCCACCTGCGGGCGCGAGAGCAGCTGCCGGCGCGCCTCGCGCGGGGTGTCCAGGCCGACGGCCTCGGCGCGCTGGCGCTCGCGGCGCGGGGAGCGCTCAGCCACGGCCGACCTCGAAGACGTCGTCCTCCGCGTCGCGCCAGTCCTCCGGCAGGAGGTGGTCGAGCACGTCGTCGGCCGTGACCGCGCCCAGCAGGTGCCCGTCCTGGTCGACCACCGGCACCGAGACGAGGTTGTACGCGGCCAGCCGGCGCGTCACCCCCTGCAGCGACTCCTCCGGGGCCAGCGGCTCCACGTCGTTGTCGATCACCTGCCCCAGCGGGGTGTGCGGCGGCTCGCGCAGCAGCCGCTGCAGGTGCGCGGTGCCCAGGTAGCGGCCCGTGGGCGTCTCCAGCGGCGGGCGGCACACGTACACCGCGCTGGCCAGCGGCGGGGTCAGCTCCACGCGGCGCACGTGCGCCAGCGCCTCGGCGACCGTGTCGTCCGGCGCCAGCACCACCGGGTCGGAGGTCATCAGCCCGCCCGCGGTGCGCTCGTCGTACGCCAGCAGCCGGCGCACCGGGTCCGCGTCGTCCGGCTCCATCAGCGCCAGCAGCCGCTCGGCCTGCTCCGCCGGCAGCTCCGAGAGCAGGTCGGCGGCGTCGTCGGGCTGCATCTCCTCCAGCACGTGCGCGGCGCGGTCGCCCTCCAGCGCGGAGAGGATCTCCACCTGGTCGTCCTCGGGCAGCTCCTCCAGCACGTCGGCCAGCCGCTCGTCGTCCAGGGCCGCGGCGACCTCCCGGCGCCGCTTGGGCGTCAGCTCGTGGATGACCTCCGCGAGGTCGGTGGCGCGCAGCTCCTCGAACGCGGCCAGCAGGTTCGTCGCGCCCTGGTCGGCCTCGGGGACCGTCAGCCCGACGACGGCGCCGACGTCCACCGTCGTGGTCTCCCCGCGCCGGCGCAGCCGCCCGGACAGCCCGCGGTGCGCCGCCCCGCGCCGCACGAACAGCTTCGTCAGGTGCCAGTCGCGCGCGCGCACCTGCTCCAGGCCCAGGTCCTCGATGGTGGCCTGCCCGCTGCCGTCGGCCAGCTCCACGGTGCGGTCCAGCAGCTCGCCCAGCAGCAGCGTCTCGGTGCCGCGCTGCTCGAAGCGGCGCATGTTGACCAGCCCCGTCGTCAGCACCTGGCCGTTGTCCACGCTCGTCACCCGCGTCATCGGCACGAAGACGCGCCGGCGCCCGGGCACCTCCACCACCAGGCCGATCACCCGGTGCGGCCCGCGCGGGCGCAGCGCGCCCACCACGTCGCGCACCCGCCCGACCTGGTCGCCCTGCGGGTCGAAGACCGACGTGCCCGCCAGCCGGGCGGCGAAGACGCGCTTGGGGGAACCGGTCACCGCCTCAGGCTAGAGCCCGCCGCGGCCCCGGTGCGCCCGGCGCCGCGCGCACCCCGCGCCCGTGCCCGCGCCCGTGCGCGCGCCCGCCGCCGCGGCGGGCGCGATCTCGGCGCGCGCACCGCGCACGCCCCTCCTACCGTGGCGCCCATGGCCAAGGAGAGCAAGAAGCTGAAGGCGTCCGGCACCCCCGCCTACACGGTCCCCGGACTGACCCCCGAGCAGGGCGGCGAGGTCGCGGCCATCCTGCAGAACCGCCTGACCGCCCTCACGGACCTGCACCTGACCCTCAAGCACGTGCACTGGAACGTCGTCGGCCCCAACTTCATCGCCGTGCACGAGATGCTCGACCCGCAGGTGGACGCGGTGCGCGAGATGGCCGACGCCGTCGCCGAGCGCATCGCCACCCTGGGCGCCTCGCCGGTGGGCACCCCCGGCGCGCTGGTCGCCGAGCGCGACTGGGACGACTACTCCATCGGCCGCGCGGGCGCCATCGAGCACCTGGGCGCGCTGGACCTCGTCTACGCCGGCGTCCTGACCGACCACCGCGCGGCCATCGAGGCCACCGGCGAGCTGGACCCGGTGACCGAGGACCTGCTGACGAACCAGACCGGGCAGCTGGAGCAGTACCACTGGTTCGTGCGCGCCCACCTGGAGACCGCCAGCGGCGACCTGAGCACCGCCGGCGCCCGCAGCGAGGTGCAGGCGACCCGCAAGGCCGGCGAGCGCGCCGGCGCCAAGCGCCAGAGCGCCTGAGGCGCGCGGGCCCCGCGCCGGGCGCGGGCACGACCGCCGCGCCGGGCACGATCACCGTGCCCGGCGCGTTGACCCGGCAGGGGCCCGACGGCCCCCGGCCCCGCCCGGTGCGGGCGGGTCGCCCCGACCCGTGAGGGAAGCGCATGTCCAACCTGGGCCCCCTGGGCGGTCAGCAGCGGCTGTCCGCCCCCACCCCGCCGCAGGGGGAGGCGATCGGCCGCTACGGCACCTACGCCGAGGCGCAGCGGGCCGTGGACTTCCTCTCGGACGAGCACTTCCCGGTGCAGAACGTCACCATCGTGGGCAACAACCTGCAGATGGTGGAGCGGGTCACCGGGCGCCTGACCTACGGGCGCGCCGCCTTCGCCGGCGCCGCCTCCGGCGCCTGGTTCGGCCTGCTCATCGGCCTGATGCTCTCGGTGTTCGGCAACGGCGGCACCGCCGGGCTGCTCACCGGCCTGCTCATCGGCGCCGGCTTCGGGATGCTCTTCGCCGTCATCTCCTACGCCCTGACCGGCGGGCGGCGCGACTTCACCTCCGCCAGCCAGATCGTCGCCTCGGAGTACGTGGTGCTGTGCCTGCCGCAGATGTCCGGCCAGGCCCGCCAGGTGCTCTCCCGGCTGCCCAACGGCTTCGGCCGCGCCGGCGGCCCGGCGCAGGGCGCCTGGGGCTCGCCCGAGCCGCCCGCGCCCGGCTCGCACGCCGCCGGCGCGTGGGGCGCGCCCGACCCCTCCGCCCGCCCGGGCGCCCCGCAGGGCTGGACGCCGCCGCAGCCCGGCACCGGCCCGGCGGCACCGCCGCCCCCGCCGGCCGGCCACGACGCCCCGCGGCGCGAGGAGCAGCCCGTCGAGCCGGACCTGTCCGGGCCCACCTACGCCGAGAAGGTCGAGGAGCAGCGCCGGGCCCGCCGCGCCGCCGAGGAGCGCGCCCGCCAGGAGCGCGAGGGCTCCGGCGGCTGAACCGGCTACCGCGCCCGCCCGGCGGTCCGGGCGGGCGCGGCGCGTCAGCCGCGCAGCGAGGCCATCCACGCCTCCACCGCGTCGGGCTCGCGCGGCAGCGCCGCGGAGAGGTTCTCCACCCCGTCCTCGGTGACGAGCACGTCGTCCTCGATGCGCACGCCGATCCCGCGCAGCTCCGGCGGTGCCAGCTCGTCCTCGGCCTTGACGTACAGGCCCGGCTCGATGGTGAAGACCATCCCCGGGCGCAGCTCGGCGTCCAGGTACATCTCCCGGCGCGCCTGCGCGCAGTCGTGCACGTCCAGGCCCAGGTGGTGGCTGGTGCCGTGCGCCATCCAGCGCCGGTGGTACTGCCCGCCCGGCTCCAGGGACGCGGCCGCGTCCACCGGCAGCACCCCCCACTGCGCCAGGCGCTCGGCGATCACCCGCATGGCCGCCTCGTGCACCTCGCGGAAGCGCACCCCCGGCCGGGCGACGGCGAACGCGGCGTCGGCGGCGTCGAGCACGGCCCGGTACACGCGCCGCTGCGGCTCGCTGAAGCGCCCGTCCACCGGCAGGGTGCGGGTGACGTCGGCGGTGTAGAGGGAGTCCGCCTCCACGCCGGCGTCCAGCAGCAGCAGGTCGCCGGCGCGCACCGGCCCGTCGTTGCGGATCCAGTGCAGCGTGCAGGCGTGGTCCCCGGCCGCGGAGATCGTCTCGTAGCCCACGCCGTTGCCCTCCACGCGGGCGGTGCCGTCGAAGGCGGCCTCGACCACGCGCTCGCCGCGCGGGTGGCCCACCGCGCGCGGCAGGGCGCGCACGACCTCCTCGAAGCCGCGCGCGGTGGCGGCCACCGCCCGGCGCAGCTCGCCCACCTCCCACTCGTCCTTGACCAGCCGCAGCTCCGACAGGGCCGTGACCAGCTCGTCGTCGGCGGCGGCGACCTCCTCGGCGGCGGCCGTGCGCAACGGCGCCACCAGGGCGGTGACGGCCGGGTCGGCGTCGGCGACCACGCGCAGGCCCCTCGTGCCGGGCGCGGCGACCCAGGCGCCCAGCTCGTCCGCCAGCGCCGCCGCGTCGCGGCAGGGCACGCCGGTGACGGCCTCCTGCGCGGCCAGGCCCGGGCGCGGGCCGACCCACAGCTCGCCGTAGCGGGCGTCGGCGTAGAACTCCTCGGAGTCCCGGCTGCCCTGCGGGCGCAGGTACAGCACCGCCTCGTGCCCGCCGCCCGCGGCGTCCACGCCCTCCGCGTCGTCCCCGCCGTCCGCGGGGGTGCGCGGGTGCAGCACGAGCACCGCGTCCGCCTCCCGGTCGGTGCCCAGCCCCGTCAGGTGCGCGAACGCCGAGTGCGGGCGGAAGCGGTAGTCGGTGTCGTTGGAGCGGCGCACCAGCGGCCCGGCCGGCACGACGAGGACCTCGCCGGGGAAGAGCGCCGAGAGCGCCGCGCGCCGGCGCGCGGCGAAGGGCGCGGCCGCCGACGGCGCGGTGTCCTCGGCCGGGCGCGGCCCCCAGCCCTGCGCGATGAAGCGGCGGAAGGCCGCCGAGCGCGGCACCGAGCGGTGCGACTTGGGGTCCTCGGCGCCCTCGCCCCGCGCGTCGTCCAGCGGCTCGGGGGTGGGCCGCCCGCCCTCGGGGTGCTGCGCGTCGAGCAGCTCCTCCACGGCGGGCGGGGTGCTGGTCTGCTGGCTCGCGGCGCTCACGGCCCCATCATCCCCCCGGGCGCCGCCGCTGTCGCCGTCCCCGCCCCTCACGCACAGTCACGCCCAGGTTGACGCCGTGCGCACGGCGTAGGACGGTGAGGCATGAGCGGTACGGCGCGGTGCCCTCGCTGCGACGACGTGGTCCGGGCGCCCAGCATCTGGCACTCCTCGGCGACCTGCGCCGCGCACGGCGAGGTCGTCCCCCTGCAACCGGCGCGCCCCGCCGACGCGGCCCACCTGGAGTGGATCGCCCGGCGCTCGGAGGTGCCGGTGTGGCTGCCGTGGCCGCTGCCGACGGGCTGGCTGGTCACCGGCACCCGCTGCGTGCGCGACGACCGCCACGACGCGCAGGCCGTCGTCGTGGCCGCCAGCGGCCCGCACCACGGCGCCCCGGGGGACCCGACGGTGGCGGAGATGCTGCTGGTGAGCGAGCAGCCCGGCACGGGCCTGGGCGCCCACCTGGCCGGGCGCGCGGACGTCGACCCCGGCGACGGGCTCGTCTCCGGCCCGCCGGCCGCGCGCGCGCACGCCGGTGGGGCGGCCACCCCGCTGTGGGCCGTGCCCGCCGAGGGCGACCGCGCCGTGCTCGTCGGCGAGGCCGGCGGGGTGTGGCTGTGGGCGCTGCTGTGGCCGGCCGCGGCGGGCGCGACGCTGCTGGACGACCTCGAGCTCGTCGACCTGCGCGAGCGCGAGCACGCCCCCGACGTGCCCTGCGGCGCGCTGTCACCGCGGGTGCAGTGGGTGTGACGGCCGGTCCGTGCCGCGGCTGCGATCACTCTGCGTGGTGAGGAGGGCTCCCGGCGGTCGGTAAGCTCGCCCGGTGCGCATCGACCTGCACACGCACTCCACCGCCTCCGACGGCACCGAACGACCCTCAGAGCTCGTCGCCTCCGCCGCCGGTGCCGGACTGGACGTCGTGGCCCTGACCGACCACGACACCACCAGCGGGTGGGCCGAGGCCCTGGCCGCGGGGGAGCGCCTCGGGGTGCGCGTGGTGCCCGGCATGGAGGTCAGCTGCCTCGTGCACGGCGTCTCCGTGCACCTGCTCTCCTACTGGCACGACCCCGCCGACGCGTCCCTGGTGGGCATGCTCGACGCCTCGCGCACCTCCCGGGTCACCCGCGCGCAGCGCATGGTCGAGCGCATGAGCGCCGACACCGGCCTGCGCTGGGAGGACGTGCTCGCCCACGTGCACGGCGGGGCCACCATCGGCCGTCCGCACATCGCCGACGCCCTCGTGGCCGCCGGCGTCGTCGCCGACCGCGACGAGGCCTTCGCCACGCTGCTGTCCGGGCGCGGGCCGTACTTCGTGCCGCACACCGCGCCCGACCCGCTGGAGGCCATCGCCCTGGTGCGCGCCGCCGGCGGCGTGCCCGTGCTCGCGCACCCGGCCGCCTCCAAGCGCGGCAGCTGCGTCGGCGACGCCGACGTGGAGGCCATGGTCGCCGTCGGGCTGGCCGGGCTGGAGGTCGACCACCGCGACCACTCCGACGCCGAGCGCCGCCACCTGCGCGACCTCGCCCGCTCCCTGGGCCTGCTCGTGACCGGTTCCAGCGACTACCACGGCACCGGCAAGCGCAACGCGCTGGGCGAGCACACCACCGACCCGGACGTGCTGCGCGAGATCGAGGTGCGCGCGGGCAGCGGCCGCGCGGACGGGGTCCGCGGCGCGTGAACCTGCAGCTCTTCGGCGAGACCTTCGTCACCCTGTTCGTCATCATGGACCCGCTGGGCACCGTGCCGATCTTCCTGGGGCTGACGGCCCCGTTCACCTCCGCCGAGCGCTCGCGCGCCGCGCGCCAGGCGGTGCTGGTGGCCCTGGGCGTCATCGTGGCCTTCGCCCTCTTCGGGCAGCGGATCCTGGACTACCTGCACATCAGCCTGCCCGCGCTGCAGGCCGCCGGCGGGCTGCTGCTGCTGCTCATCGCGCTGGAGCTGCTCACCGGCAAGGGCGACGAGCCCACCTCCACCGTCGGCGTCAACGTCGCCCTGGTGCCGCTGGGCACCCCGCTGCTGGCCGGGCCCGGCGCCATCGTCGCCACCATGGTCTACGTGCAGCAGTCCCGTGGCTGGGACGACCACCTGGCCATCGCCGCGGGCGTGGTCTCGGTGCACGTCACCCTGTACCTGGCGATGCGCTTCGCCGGGGTGGTGCACCGCGTGCTCGGCGACTCCGGGGTGCTGCTCGTCACCCGCGTGGCCGGTCTGCTGCTGTCGGCCATCGCGGTGCAGCTCGTGGCCGACGCGGTGCGCGCCTTCGTCACCGGCACCGCCTGAGCCGCCGCCCGAGGCGTCACCGGCACCGCCCGGGGAGCCGCCCGTGAGCGGTCAGCGGGGACGTGCCGGTGCGGCGCCGAGGTCGGGCAGCCGCGCGAGCGCCTCGCGCAGCCGCGGGTCACCGGGCCCGCCGAGGTCGTCGGGCGCGCCGGTGAACAGCGCGCGCGCCCACCCGGGCAGGACGGCCCCCGCCAGCAGCGTCGCGCGCGCCCACGGCGCCGGTGCGCCGCCGGCGTCGGGGAAGGGCGAGCGCGGTCGCGGCGGGGCGGCGGGCGGCGGGCCGACGGCGCTGAGCGCGGCGGCCGGGCGCCCGGCGAGGACGTCCCCGCGCACCCGCTCGACGTCGGCCTCGACCTCCTCCAGCGTGCCGGGCAGGTCGTCCGGCTCCGCGCCCAGCAGCACCGCGCTGGAGCGCTGCCCGGACACGTAGCGCTCGGCGTCCCCGGGCTCCGGCGCCCGCCCGGCCGCCCCGGCCGTGCGCAGCACCGCCCACACGCGCAGCGCGTGGCGCAGCGCGGCGGTGTCGGGGTCGGCGCCCTCGGCGCGCACGTGCACGTCGCCGTCCACCGCGCGCTCGCGCGCGGCCAGCACCATCGCCCGGCACGGGTCCTCCACGGCCGCGCGCAGCAGCGCCGCCGCGGCCGCGGCGCGCTGCCAGCGCGGGCGCGGGTCGCGCCCGGCCAGCTCGCGCAGCAGCGGGTGCAGCTCCTCCACGAGCCCGGCGGCCAGCACGGCCACCTCGGGGACGGGACCGCGGTGCAGCAGCGCGCTCACGCCCCCGGGCCGGCGTGCGACCCCGGGGCGCGACTCGGTGTCTCGGGCCGGCACGCCCCCCACCTTGCGGGGGGCGCGCCGTGATCGCAGCTCGGGATCAGTCCCCGGCGCCCGCGGGCTCCTCCGCCGCGGTGCCCGCGCCCGGCGCCGAGGAGCGCCCGCGCGAGCGGCGACGGCGGCGCGGGGCGGCGGTGCCGCTCTCGGCCGCGGCGTCCGCGGCGGTGCCCGCAGCGGCGCCGGCGGGCGCGGCGTCCACGGCGTCCTGCGCGCCCGCGGAGCCGTCGCCGGCGCCGTCCGGGGCGGTCCCGTCCGGGGCGGTCTCGTCCGGGGCGGTGCCGGTGCTCGCGCCGGTGTCCTCCCCGTCCTCCCCGTGGCGGGTGCGGCGGCGCTGACGGGTGCGCCGCGGCCGCTCGGCGTCGTCCGCCGCCTCGCCCGGGGCGTCCGCGCCCGCGGCGCGCCCACCGCCCCCGGCGCGCCCACCGCCCGCGGCCCGCCCACCACCCGCGGCCCGCCCACCGTCGCCGCCCTCGCGGCGGGGGCGGCGGCCCTTGGCGGCGCCGACCTCGCCGAGGTCCTCGATCTGCTCGGCCTCCAGCCCGGCGCGGGTGCGCTGGGTGCGCGGCAGCCGGCCCGTCGTGCCCGCCGGGATGTGCAGGTCCTCGAACAGGTGCGGGGAGCTGGAGTACGTCTCCACCGGCTCGCCGAAGCCCAGGCCCAGGGCCTTGTCCACCAGGGCCCAGCGCGGCAGGTCGTCCCAGTCCACGAACGTGACGGCGGTGCCGGTGTTGCCGGCGCGGCCCGTGCGCCCGATGCGGTGCAGGTAGGTCTTCTCGTCCTCGGGGCACTGGTAGTTCACGACGTGCGTGACGTCCTCGACGTCGATGCCGCGGGCGGCCACGTCGGTGGCGACGAGCACGTCGACCTTGCCGGAGCGGAAGGCCCGCAGCGCCTGCTCGCGCGCGCCCTGGCCGAGGTCGCCGTGGATGGCGGCGGCGGCGAAGCCGCGCTCGGCGAGCTGCTCGGCCACGGAGGCGGCGGTGCGCTTGGTGCGGCTGAAGACGATCGTCAGCCCGCGGCCCTCGGCCTGCAGCAGGCGGGCGAGGACCTCCACCTTGTCCATCGCGTGGGTGCGGTACACGAACTGCGTGATCGCGGCCACGGTGGCGCCGTCGTCGGTGGGGTCCACCGCGCGGATGTGGGTGGGCTGGCGCATGTACTGCCGGCCCAGGGCCACGACCGCGCCGGGCATCGTCGCCGAGAACAGCATGGTCTGGCGGGCCGGGGAGGTCTGCGCCAGCAGGCGCTCCACGTCCGGCAGGAAGCCCAGGTCGAGCATCTCGTCGGCCTCGTCGAGCACCACGCACGTCACGTGCGAGAGGTCCAGGTGCTTCTGCTGGGCCAGGTCCAGCAGGCGCCCGGGGGTGCCGACGACGACGTCGACGCCCTTGGCCAGCGCCTCGATCTGCGGCTCGTAGGCGCGCCCGCCGTAGACGGTCAGGATGCGCCCGCCGCGCACGCGGCTGGCGGTGCCCAGGTCCCCGGCGACCTGGACGGCCAGCTCGCGGGTGGGCACCACGACCAGGGCCTGCGGCTTGCCGGGGGCGGCCAGCGCCTCGTGGGCGGGGTCGCCGGGCACGGCGGTGCGCTGCAGCAGCGGCACGCCGAAGCCGAGCGTCTTGCCGGTGCCGGTCTTGGCCTGGCCGATGATGTCGTGGCCCGACAGGGCCACCGGCAGGGTCATGGCCTGGATGGGGAACGGGGTGGTGATGCCCGCGCCGGCCAGGGCCTCGACGATGCGCGGGTCCACGCCGAAGGCGGCGAAGCCCTCGGCGGGCGCGGCCGGGGCGGCGGTGGCCGCGGAGGTGCTCTCGCCGGTCGTGCCGGCGGTGTTCTCGGTGGGGGTGGTCTCGGGGGTCGTGGTGGACCCCGCTGCGTCGGTCATGCGTCTCCCGGGCGGGGCGGCGGCGGCCGGGCACCGGGCGCCCCGCGGGGGAGAGCCGGCGGGTCGTCCACCGGCGCTGCCCGGTCACGGGCGCGTCCTGCGGTGCGGGGCCGCGTCGCGGCAGTCGGCAGCCGATCGCGACTGACGACCGGGCAACCCTGAACACGACCATGGTAACCGCCGCCCGCGCACGACGACGCCGCGGGCGCGCCCGTGGCGCGTCCGCGGCGCGTCCGCGGCGTCGTCGTCGCCGGTCCCCCCGGCGGTCAGGACAGCCCGAAGCCGACCTTGCGCACCTCCGCGGCGCCGATGTCCACGTAGCCGAGGGTGGCGGACGGCACGGCGACGGTGCGGCCCTTCTCGTCCTTCAGCCGCAGCACGCCGCCGGAGCTGAGCGCGGCGTCCACGGCCGCGGTGATCTCCTCGCTGGTCTGGTTGGACTCCAGCACCAGCTCGCGCGCCACGTTCTGCACGCCGATGCGAACCTCCACCGCTGTTCCTCCCGGGTCGTCGATCGCGCCGGCACCGCCCGTGCTCGGGGGTGCGGTCGTCCAGCGAGGCTAGTCGCCGCCGGGTGCGCCGGGCCCTCCGGTGCGCGGCGAGTTCGCCGTCGGCGGACGGCGCGCGCCGCGGGCCGGGGTGGCACGCTGGGGGCGTGATCGCCGCGAGCCGCCCCGCCGACCGCCGCGCCGCCCGCCGCCGCGGTCCCTCCCGCCGCGGCCTGCTCCTGGCCGGTGCCGCCGCCCTGGCCGCCGGGTGCAGCGGGCCCGCGCAGCGCCCCGGCGCCACCGCCGCGCCGGCGGGCGCGAGCACCACCGCGACCGCCGCGGCGCCCCCGAGCCCCGCGGCGCCCCCGCCGCCCTCGACGCCCCCGCCCCCGCCGCCGCTGCCGCCGGGGCTGGCCGAGCCGGACCTGGCCGCCGGCGTGCTGCAGCGGCAGGTGCCGCGGGGCGGGGGCGGGCGGCTGCTCGTGGTGCCCGGCTCCTCGCCCGCGCCGCCCTCGGCGCGCGTGCGCACCCTGCGGGTGGAGGTCGAGGCCGACCTGGCCGACGCGGGCCTGCTGGACCCGGTGCGCTTCGCGGACTTCGCCCTGGGCGTGCTCAACGACCCGCGCGGCTGGGGCGCGGGCGGCACCACGAGCTTCGCGCGCACCGACGGCGACGCCGAGCTGCGCCTGGTGCTGGCCACACCGGACACCTCCGCGGCCCTGTGCCGGCCGCTGCGCACGATGGGCACCCTCTCGTGCCGGGTCGGCGACGCGGCGGTGCTCACCTGGTACCGCTGGGTCGAGGCGATCCCCGACTACGGCGAGGACCGCACCGGCTACCGGCAGTACGTCGTCAACCACGAGGTGGGCCACCTGCTCGGCCACGGGCACGAGCCCGGCCCCGGCGCGGGGCGGCGCGCGCCGGTGATGATGCAGCAGACCAAGGGCCTGGGCGGTGCCCTGCCCAACCCGTGGCCGAACCCCTGAGCGGGCCCGGGCCCGGCTCGCCGGGCGGGCTGCCGGCGCGCGCCGAGGAGGTGCTGGAGGTGGTCGAGGCGGTCCCGCCGGGACGGGTGCTCACCTACGGCGACGTCGGCGAGCTCGTCGGCGACCGCGGGCCGCGCTTCGTCGGCGCGGTGCTGCGCCGCTACGGCTCGCACGTGCCGTGGTGGCGGGTGCTGCGCGCCGACGGCAGCGCCGCACCGGCCCTGGCGGCGCGGGCGGTGGTGCGCTGGCGCGCCGAGGGCACCCTGCTGCGCCGCGACGACCCCGACCCCGCGCTGGTGCGGGTGGACCTGGGCGCCGCGCGCTGGGACGCGGCCGGCTACGAGGGCCCGGGTGCGCCGGAGGGCCCGGGTGCGCCGGAGGGCCCGGGTGCGCCGGAGGGGCCGGGCGGACCGGGCGGGCCGGGCGGGCCGTGAGCGCGGCGGGGTGTCGGAGCGCTGTGGTGGCATGTCCGGCGTGCTGACGGAGGGTGCGGGCGGGGACGGTCGCGGCGCGGGGCCCGGCGGGTGGGGCGCGCCCGGCGGGGGCGCGGGCGCGCGACGGCCGGCCGCGGTGCCGCTGCTGCGCCGCGCGACGGACGCGGCGGGCGGGCCCGTGGATCTGGACGCCACCCAGCGCGCCGTGGTCGCCACGCGTCCCGGCAGCGGGCCGATGGTGCTGCGCGGGGCGCCGGGCACCGGGCGCACCACGACGCTGCGGGCGCTGGTGGCTGCGCGCGTCGAGCGCGACGGCCTGGCCCCGGACCGGGTGCTCGTGCTCTCGCCCAGCCGCCGCACCGCCGGCGCGCTGCGCGACGAGCTGTCCCTGGCGCTGCGGCGCACCGTGGGCCAGCCGGCCGCGCGCACCCCGCAGTCGTACGCCTTCGGCCTGCTGCGCGCGGTGCACGCCCACCGCGGCGACCCGCCGCCGCGGCTGATCTCCGGCGCCGAGCAGGACACGATCCTCGCCGAGCTGCTGGCCGGTCACCTGGCGGCCACCGCCACCGGTCCCGACGAGGTCGCCGAGGCCTTCGAGAGCGCCCTGCAGGCCGCCGGGCGGGTGGACGCGGTGCGCGCCCCCGAGTGGCCGGCCGACGTCCCGCGCGACGCGTGGGGGCTGCGCAGCTTCCGCAACGAGCTGCGCGACCTGCTCATGCGCGCCGTCGAGCGCGGTCTGCTGCCGGAGGACCTCGCCGAGCTCGGGGCGCGCCACGGGCGCCCGGAGTGGCGGGCGGCGGCCTCGCTGCTGGCCGAGTACCAGGAGGTCAACGCGCTGGGCCGCGCGGAGGCGTACGACCCCGCCGGCGTGGTCGACGAGGCCGTCGTGCAGCTGACGGCCACCCCGCAGGCGCTGACCGCCGAGCGCGACCGCTGGCAGCTGGTCGCCGTCGACGACGCCCACGAGCTGTCCGAGGCGGGCCTGCGCCTGGTGGAGGCCGTGGCCGGCGGCGGGCGCGACCTGCTGCTCGTCAGCGACCCGGACTCGGTGACCCAGGGCTTCCGCGGCGCCGACGCCCGCGCGGCCTCGGCGCTGGCCGAGCGCTTCCGCGCCGCCGACGGCGGCCCGGCGCCCACGGTGCTGCTGGGCACCTGCCACCGCCAGCAGCCCGCGGTGCGCGCGGTGACCGCCGCGGTGGCCGCCCGGGTCGGCGCGCTGGGCGGCGCGCCGCAGCGCGCCGTGCAGGCCGGCCGGCGGCCCGGCGCCGGCCCCGCGCCCGGCGGCGTGGAGGTCGCGGTGCTGGGCTCGCCCACCCAGGAGGCCGCCTGGATCGCCCAGCGCCTGCGCCGCCGGCACCTGCTGCAGGGCGTGCCGTGGTCGTCGATGGCCGTGGTGGTGCGCTCGGCCGGGCACACCGCGGCCCTGCGCCGCGGCCTGGTCTCGGCCGGGGTGCCGCTGGCCGTGCCGCAGGCGGAGGTCCCGGTGCGCGACGAGCCGGCCGTGCACCCGCTGCTGACGGCGCTGGGCGCCGTGCTGCGCCCGGGCACCTTCGACGCCGACGTCGCCCGCGAGCTGGTCACCTCCCCGCTGGGCGGCGCCGACGTCGTGGCGCTGCGGCGGCTGCGCCAGTGCCTGCGCCGCGCCGAGCTGGCCGCCGGCGGCGGGCGCAGCAGCGACGCCGTCCTGACCTCCGCCCTGGCCGGGGTGCTCGCCGGCGCCTCGCGCGCCGACGACCCCGCCACCGCGGACGTGGCGCTGCTCGCCGACGAGGACCCCGCCCTGCGCCCGGCGCAGCGCCTGGCCGCGGTGCTGCAGGCCGGGCGCGCCGCGGCCGCACGGGACGACGCCGACGCCGAGCAGGTGCTGTGGGCGCTGTGGGACGCCGCCGGCCTGGGGCCGCGCTGGCAGCGCGCCGCCCTGGCCCGCGGGGCCTCCGCGCGCGCCGAGGCCGCCCGCGCCGACCGCGACCTCGACGCGGTGCTGGCCCTGTTCGAGGCCGCCGGGCGGTTCGTGGACCGCTTCCCCGGCGCGGGCCCGCTGCGCTTCCTGGACCAGATGCGCTCCGCGGAGGTCCCCGAGGACACCCTCGCCGACCGCGCCCCGGAGACCGGCGCGGTCACCCTGACCACGCCGCAGGGCGCGGTGGGCCGCGAGTGGGACCTCGTCGTGGTCGCCGGCGTGCAGGAGGGCGTGTGGCCGGACCTGCGCCTGCGCGGCTCCGTGCTGGGCGCGCAGGCGCTCGTCGACGTCGTCGAGGGCCGCGCCGCCGACGCCCCCGGCGCGCGCCGGGCCGTGCTGGAGGACGAGCTGCGGCTGTTCCACGTGGCCGTCTCGCGCGCGCGCGACGAGCTGGTGGTCACCGCGGTGCGCACCGAGGACGAGCGCCCCTCGGCGTTCCTGGAGCTCGTCGGCGCCGTCGCCGAGCGCGAGCAGCCGGCCGCCGTGGACGAGGAGGGCGAGCGGCCGCTGGCGCAGGTGCCGCGACCGGTCTCGCTGCCGGCGCTGGTGGCCCGGCTGCGGCAGGTGGTGTGCGCCCCGGCGGCCGTCGAACCGCCCGCGCGACGGGCCGCGGCCGCCGCGCAGCTGGCGCGGCTGGCGGCCGCCGGCGTGCCCAGCGCGGACCCCGCCGACTGGTACGGGGTGGAGGACCTCACCGACGACGGCCCGCTGCGCGGGCGCGAGGAGGAGGTGCCGGTCTCGCCCTCGCGGGTGGAGGCCTTCGAGCGCTGCGGGCTGCGCTGGCTGCTGGACACCTCCGGCGCCCGCCCGGGCGACTCCTCGGTGCAGTCCCTGGGCACGCTGGTGCACCGCATCGCCGCCGAGGCGCCGGCCGCCGACGCCGCCGAGCTGCACCGGCGCCTGGACCTGCTCTGGCCCACCCTGGGCCTGCCCGACGGCTGGGTGACCTCCCGGTTGCGGGCGCGCGCGGAGCAGATGCTGCTCAAGCTGGCCGAGTACCACCGCCAGGCGCGCGCCGAGGGCCGCGCGCTGGTCGCCGTGGAGCAGGACGTCGACGTCCTGGTGGGCCGGGCCCGCGTGCGCGGGCGCGTGGACCGCCTCGAGCGCGACGCGGACGGGCGCGCCGTCGTGGTCGACCTCAAGACCGGCCGCACCCCGCCCTCGCGCGCGGAGCTGGCCCGCCACCCGCAGCTGGGCGTGTACCAGCTCGTCGCCGCCGAGGGCGCCTTCGGCGCCGGCGGTCCGACGGGCGCGGGCGGGGCGGCGCTGGTGCAGCTGGGCAGCTCGCACCGCGCGGTCGCCGTGCAGCGCCAGGCGCCCCTGGAGGCCGACGAGGACCCGCGCTGGGCGGCGGAGCTGGTGGCCCGCGCCGCCGAGGGCATGTCCGCGCCCGTGTTCGAGGCGGTGGTCGGCACGCACTGCTCCACCTGCCCGGTGCGCGCCAGCTGCCCGGCGCAGGACGCCGGGCGCAGCGTGTGCGAGGAGGAGGGCCGGTGAGCACCCCCACCGCCACGGGCACCGCCGCGCCGCGCGCCGGCGCGCCCGCGCCGCGCCTGGGCGCCGAGGAGATCGCCGAGCGGCTGGGCCGCCCGCGGCCCACGCCCGAGCAGGTCGCCGTCATCGAGGCGCCCGTCGAGCCGCTGCTCGTCGTCGCCGGCGCCGGGTCCGGCAAGACCGAGACGATGTCCTCGCGGGTGGTGTGGCTGGTCGCCAACGGCCTCGTCGCCCCCGAGGACGTCCTCGGGCTGACCTTCACCCGCAAGGCCGCCGGGGAGCTGGCCGAGCGGGTGCGCCGCCGGCTGCGGGCGCTGCGCGCGCACGGCCTGGCCCCGGCCGCGCCCCACCCCGGTGAGGGGGCCGGTGACGGGCCCGGCGACGGGCCCGGCGACGGCTTCGGCGAGGGCGAGCCCGTGGTCTCCACCTACCACGCGTACGCCGCCTCGCTGGTGACCGACCACGGCCTGCGCCTGGGCGTCGAGCCGCAGTCGACGGTCCTGTCCGAGGCGGGTTCCTGGCAGCTGGCCTCGGAGGTGGTCGAGCGCTGGCGCGGCGACCTGCCCGGGGTGGACGTGGCCCCCTCCACGGTCGCCGCGGCGCTGGTGCAGCTGTCGGCGGAGTGCGCCGAGCACCTCGTCGAGCCCGAGGACCTCGAGCGCTTCGTGGAGCAGCTCGAGGAGCGGGTGCGCGTGCTGCCCAAGGACGACCGCTCCGTGGCCAAGCTGGGCGCCCACGTGCCCGGCGCGCCGTACGCGAAGGTCGCCGAGGTGCTGGCGGTGCAGCGCGCCCGGCACGCCCTGGTGCCGCTGCTGCGCGAGCACGCGCGCCGCAAGCGCGTGGCCGAGCAGCTCGACTTCGGCGACCAGGTGCGCGTGGCGGCGCGCCTGGCGCGGGAGGTGCCGGCCGTGGCCGCCGCCGAGCGCGCCGCGCACCGGGTGGTGCTGCTGGACGAGTACCAGGACACCAGCCACGCCCAGCTGGAGCTGCTGCGCGCCCTCTTCGGCGACGGGCACCCGGTGACCGCCGTGGGCGACCCGCACCAGTCGATCTACGGCTGGCGCGGCGCCAGCGCCGGCAACCTGGCCCGCTTCCCGGCGCAGTTCCGCCGCGCCGACGGCTCCCCGGCGCGGGTGGCGCCGCTGGCGACGAGCTGGCGCAACGACGAGGCGGTGCTGGCCGCGGCCAACGTCGTCGCCGACCCGCTCTCGGCCGGGCCCGGGCCCGCCGCGGCGGTGGTGCGCCTGCGCGCCCGCCCGGGCGCGGGCACCGGGCGCGTGCGCACGGCGTTCGCGGCCACGGTCGAGGAGGAGGCCGCCGAGGTCGCCGCCCGCCTGGCGGAGGTGTGGCGCGCCGACTCCGAGCGCCTGGCCGCCGAGCGGCGCGTGCCCGGCGCCTCGCCGCGCCCGCGGCGCACCGCGGCGGTGCTGTGCCGCAAGCGCAGCCAGTTCCCCGTGCTGCACCGGGCGCTGCGCGCGGCGGGGCTGCCCGTGGAGGTCGTCGGGCTCGGCGGGCTGCTGTCCACCCCCGAGGTCGTCGACGTCGTGGCGACGCTGCACGTGCTGCACGACCCCGGGCGCGGCGACCAGCTGGCCCGGCTGCTGACCGGGGCGCGCTGGCGGCTGGGCCCGCGGGACCTGGCGGCCCTGGGGGAGTGGGCGCGCCACCTGCAGCGCGTGCGCGGCGGCCGCGCCGGCGAGCACCCCGGCGGCCCCGACGGACCGGGCGGCGGGGCGCACGTGCGCCCCGACGAGGTGGAGGACGCCAGCCTCGTGGAGGCGCTGGACGAGCTGCCGCCGCCGTCGTGGCGCGGACCCGCCGGGCGGGGGCTGTCCCCGGCCGCGCACGCCCGGCTGGGCCGGCTGGCCGCGGTGCTGCGGCACCTGCGCGCGCGCACCCACCTGCCGGTGCCGGAGCTGGTGGGCGAGGTCGAGCGCGCGCTGCTGCTGGACGTGGAGGTCGCCGCCCGCCCGGGCAGCTCCCCGACCTCGGGGCGGCGCAACCTCGACGCGCTGGCCGACGCGGCCGCCTCCTTCTCCGCCGCCGCGCAGCGGCCCGGGCTGGGCGGCTTCCTGTCCTGGCTGGACGCCGCCGAGGCGCGCGAGCGGGGCCTGGAGCCGGGCGCGGTCGAGGTGGCCGCCGACGCGGTGCAGCTGCTGACCGTGCACGCCAGCAAGGGCCTGGAGTGGGACGTGGTGGCGGTGCCGGGCCTGGTGGAGGGCGTCTTCCCCGCCGGCGGCGAGACCTCCTCGGGCTGGCTCAGCGGCCTGGGCGTGCTGCCGTACCCGCTGCGCGGTGACCGCGCCGGCCTGCCGGAGCTGCACGTGGAGCGCTGCGCCACGCAGAAGGAGCTGGACCTGGAGCGCCAGCGCTTCCGCGAGGCCTGCGGCGAGCACGAGATGGCCGAGGAGCGCCGCCTGGCGTATGTGGCGTTCACGCGCGCCAAGGAGGAGCTGCTGCTCAGCGGCGCCCACTGGGACGACGCCGCCGCCCCGCGCGCGGCGTCGCGGTTCCTGCGCGAGGTCCTCGAGGCGGCGGACCTGCCCGGCCTGGTCAGCGTGCCGCCGGCACCCGCGCCGGAGCCGGGCGCGCCCAACCCGCGTACCGCGCAGCCGCAACGGGTGGTGTGGCCGGTCGACCCGCTGGCCGCGCGCCGCGCGGAGGTCGAGGCGGGGGCGCGGGCGGTGCGCGCGGCGCTGGCGGCCCGCCCCGGCGCCGGGCTCGAGGGGCCCGCGGGGTTCGAGGGGCTCGAGGGGTCCGGCGGGCTCGAGGGGGTCGAGGGTCTCGACGCGGCCGACGGCGTCGACGAGGAGGTGGTGGGCTGGGCGCAGCAGGTGCACCTGCTGCTGGCCGAGCGCGACGCGGTCGGCGCCGCCGGCGGCGTGCTGCTGCCGGCGCACCTGTCGGCCTCGCGGCTGGTGGCCCTGGCGCAGGACCCCGACGCGCTGGCGCTGCAGCTGCGACGCCCGGTGCCGCTGGCGCCGCGCCCGGCGACCCGGCGCGGCACCGCCTTCCACGCCTGGCTGGAGCACCGCTTCACCGCCGCCGACCTCTTCGACCTCGAGGACCTGCCCGGCGCCTCCGACGAGGACGCCGCCGACGACCGCGAGCTGGCGGCGCTGCAGGCGCGCTTCCTGGCCAGCGAGTGGGCCGAGCGGGACCCGGTGGCGGTGGAGGTCTCGGTGGAGACGCCGGTGGCGGGCCTGGCGGTGCGCGGGCGCATCGACGCGGTCTTCCGCTCCACCGGGGCGGACGGGCGCGAGCTCTGGGACGTCGTGGACTGGAAGACGGGCCGCCCGCCGACCGGCGACGCGGCGCGGGCGCGCGACGTGCAGCTGGCGGTGTACCGGCTGGCGTGGTCGCGCTGGCGCGGGGTGCCGCTGGAGGACGTCAGCGCGGCGTTCTTCCACGCCTCCACGGGCGAGACGGTGCGACCGGTGGACCTGCTGCGCGAGGAGGACCTCGAGCGGCTGGTCACGTCCGTGCCGGTCGCCGACCGGGAGGTGTGAGCCGGGCGCGTCCGGGGGTGCGGACCGGCCCGCTCAGGGCCGCAGGTCCACCACGACCGCGCGGTGGTCGCTGCCGCCGACGCGCTCGACGCGCCCGCGGGCGGTGGCCGCCGCGCCCAGGCCGTCGGCGAGGGCGTGGTCGAGCTGCACGCGCGGGGCCGGGGAGGGGAACGTCGCCCCGGCCACCAGCGGCCGCCACGGCAGGACCCGCCCGACCACGCCGGGCGGCAGGTTCAGGTCGCCCAGCAGCACGAGCGGGCGCGGCAGGTCCGCGGCCCAGCGCTTCAGCTCGCGCAGCTGGCCCACGGCCCGCAGCGGCGAGAACGACAGGTGGGTGCCCAGCACGCTGACCGGCCGGGACCCGCGCGCGCCGGGGGCGCGGGCGTCGACGACGGCGGCGACCACGGCGCGCTGCTCGTCGGGGATCCAGCGCAGCCGCCGCCCGGCGCCCGGCGGCAGCAGCAGCGGCAGCCGCCCGGCGCCGGCGTCCAGGCGCAGCTCGCGCCACTCCAGCACCGGCAGCCGGGACAGCAGCGCCACCCCGTAGGACGGCTCGCCGGGCACGGTGGCCGGCGCGGGCCGGAAGGTGCTCGCGTCGCCGGGGGTGCCGTGCACGGCGGCGGCGAAGCGCCAGCCGTCGCGCCTGACGCCGCAGGCGCGCGCGACAGTCGCGCTCTGGTCCTCCCCGCCGCTGCGCGGCAGCAGGTGGTCGACCTCCTGCAGCGCCACGACGTCGGCGCTCAGGGCGGCCACGGCCGCGGCCAGCCGGGCGGTGTCCACGCGCCCGGTGGCCAGGTCGCGGCCGGAGGCGGCGTTGACCGAGGCCAGCCGCAGGTCGCGCTGCGCGTCCACTCAGGAGCCCAGCGGCACGGCGCCGGCGTGGGCGTCGAGGTCGTCGAGCATGCGCCGGGCGTCCTCGACGATGCCGGCGTCCTCGGTGCGCAGCCCCAGCAGCAGCCAGCGGGCCAGCGCCAGCTCCCCGGCCAGGCGGGCGCGCAGCAGCAGGTCCGGGTCGAGGGGGTCGTGGCGGGCGTGCGCGTACGCCTCCAGCACCGACTCCAGCGCGTCGGGCTCGGCGCCGACGGCCAGCCAGGCGAAGTCGTCGGCGGGGTCGGCGACCTTGGCGTCGACCCAGCCGGTGATGCCGGTCAGCTCGCGGCCGTCGGTGCGCACGTGCTCGCCGACGAGGTCGCCATGCACGGGGGTGGCCGCGAAGCGCCAGCGCGCCACGTCCTCCATGAGCACCTCCCAGCGCGTCAGCAGCCGCGGCGGCACGTGGCCGGTGGCCGCGGCGCGGTCCAGCTCCGACAGCCGCCGGCGGCGGTACTCCTCGGCGTCGTAGACGGGCACGCCGGCGTCGGCGAAGACGGCGACGTCCACCTGGTGCAGCGCGGCCAGGCCGGTGCCGAGGGAGCGCGCCAGGCCGGGGCCGGGGCGCAGGTCCTCCGGCTGCAGGGCGGCGCCGGGCAGCTCGGGGGAGACCACGCAGCGCCCGCCCTCGGGCAGCACCACGGTGCCGGCCGCGCGCGGCACCGCGAACGGCAGCGGCTCGTGCAGCCCGGCCAGCAGCTCCAGCTCGGCGTCCAGCGCGGCCGCGGCCGCCGGGCGGCGCGGGGCGCGCACCGTCAGGCGCCGGCCGGAGGCGGCGGCGACGAGCGCGACGTCGAAGTCGGCGCCGTCGTCGTCGGCCGGGCCCGCGGCGACGACCTCGAGACCGGGCACGGCGGCGGTGGCGAGGGCGGCGAGGACCTGCGGCGAGCGGACGGGCACGGGGGCCACGGTAGAGCGCGCGCGCCTCCGTAGGGTGGAGCGGTGACCTCCCGCGCCGTGGACACCGCCCGCCCCGAGCCGGCGGGGGTGCCCCTGCCGGCCCCGCCGCTGCGCGACCTGGCCCTCTCGCGCCAGCGGCTGGACCGCGCCGGCGCCCGCCGCGCCGAGCCGGGCCTGCTGGAGCGGCTGTGGGCCTCCCCGGCCACGCGGGTGCTGCGCGTGCACGCCGGGCGCGCGCCGGTGGTGCGCACCGCAGCGGGCCTGGAGCTGGTGCTGCGCGCCCCGGGGCGGGTGCCGGCGCCCGGGGAGCGCGACCTGCTGCTGTACCTGGGCACCGACGGCGCCAGCGAGTTCGTCGCGGTCGTCTCGGACGAGGCCGAGCCGGAGGTGGCCGACGGCGCGGCCGGCGACGAGGAGTGGCGGGGCCTGCGCGAGGTGGGCGACGTCCTCGGCGACCGCGACGCGGGCCTGCTGACCGAGGCGGTCTCGATGGGCAACTGGCACGCGGTCACGCGCTTCTCCCCGCGCACCGGCGAGCCGCTGGCGCCGGGCTCGGCGGGCTGGGTCAAGGCCGAGCCGGGCGGCAAGGAGCACTTCCCGCGCACCGACGCCGCCGTGATCATGGCGGTGGTCAGCCCGGACGACCGGCTGCTGCTGGGGCACCAGCCGGTGTGGCCGGAGAACCGCTACTCGGTGCTGGCCGGCTTCGTCGAGCCGGGGGAGTGCTTCGAGGACACCGTGCGCCGCGAGGTGCTCGAGGAGGCCGGGATCGTCGTCGGCGCCGACCCCGAGGACGTGCGCTACCTGGGCAGCCAGCCGTGGCCGTTCCCGGCCTCGCTCATGGTCGGCTTCGCCGCCCGCGCGGTGACCACCGACATCCGCGTCGACGGCGACGAGATCGCGCTGGCGCGCTGGTTCACGCGCGGGGAGCTGGCCGGGGAGGTGCGCGCCGGGCGCGTGCTGCCCCCGCCGGGGGTCTCCATCGCCCGCCGCCTCATCGAGGCCTGGTACGGCGGCGCGCTGCCGGTGCCCGGCGACGACTCCTGGAGCTGAGGGCGCTCGCGCAGCCGAGGGGGCGCCGCGCCGCGGCTCAGCCGCGCACCAGCTCCGCGGGGTGGCGCGGGTCCTCGCAGCGCAGCACCGCGTCGGCGCGCTCGAGCGGGTCGCACTCGCCCAGGTAGCGGTGCCAGGCCCCCAGGACCCGCCCGGCGTCGGCGGGGTCCACGCGCCGGCGCACCGCGGCGTCGGAGGTGGACAGGTGCACCACGGCGTCCAGGCTCCAGCGCAGCTCGTCGCGCAGCAGGAAGGGGCCGGCCAGCACGAGCACGGCGTCGTCGGGCACCGCCTCGCGCGCCGCGCGCGAGGCGCGGTCGGTGCCCGGGTCGTACAGCGAGGGCACCCACCAGCGGCCGGTGCGCGCGCCCAGCGGGTCGAGCACCTCGCGGTGCAGGCCGGCCACGTCCAGCCAGGTGTCGAGGTAGGCGTCGGGGTCGTCGCGGCCGTGCTCGTAGCGCAGCGAGCGAGGCCTCCAGAAGCCGCTCCAGGCGGCGAAGAGCACCGGGCGGGCCCGCTCGCGCAGCGCGGCCGCCAGGGCCTGCGCGTACCAGGCGGTGTCGGCGTCGACGGCGCCGGCGGCGCCCCCGCCCGCGCGCCGCGGCCGGCCGGGGGGGGGGCCCGCGCCGCCCCCGGCGCCGGCGGGGGCGGCCGGCGGGGCGGGGGGGGGGCCC
>NZ_JBJLRD010000050.1:0-33526 GCF_050871305.1 Kineococcus gypseus
GCGGTGGCCGGGCCTCCGGAGCCCGCCCCGCGTCGCCCGGGTGGGCGCTGGTGCCAGGTCGCGGGCGGAGCTGCCCGGCCACCGCACCGCGCGCCCGCCCGGCCGCCACCCCGGCCACGGTGACGAGACGATCCCGGTGACGGCACGGTCGCGGTGACGGCACCGGTCACAGGCCGCGCAGGAAGTCCTCGTCGTCGTCGGGCCCCTTGGGCCCCGGGCGGTAGCCGCGCACCCCGCCGGCGGGCCCGGCGGTGCCGCGCACGGGCCTGCCGGCCAGCAGGTAGGCCACGGCGCCCACCAGCGGCAGCAGCAGGACGACGGCCAGCCAGCCCCACTTGGGCAGGGTGCGCACCGCGTCCCCGTCGGCCTGCAGGACGCTGACCGCGCTGTACACCGTCAGCCCCACCACCAGGAGCACCGGCAGCACGCTGCGCACTCCTCGACACCTCCTCCGCGGGCCCCGTCCTGGAGCCACACCGGCACGACGAGCGGGCGACCCCGCGGGTTCCCGCCGCGTTCACCGGGTGGGGTGCGTCCCGCCCGCCCCCTCGGCCAGGGCCCGCGCCCGCAGCGCGGCGCGGTCGGGCTTGCCCGGCCCGCGCAGGGGCAGGGCGTCGAGCAGGAGGAGCTGGCGGGGGGCGGCGTGGGCGGCCAGCCGGCCGCGCAGGGCGGCGCGCAGCCCGGCCAGCGTGGGCGCGGCCCCGGGGGCGGGCACGACGGCCGCCACGACGCGCTCGCCCCACTCGTCGTCGGGCACGCCGACGACGACGGCCTCGGCGACGCCGGGCAGGGCCGCCAGCGCGTCCTCGACGAGCGCGGGCGCCACCTTCAGGCCGCCGGTGGTGACGAGGTCGTCCAGGCGGCCGGTGACGCGCACCAGCACCCCGTGCGCGTCGCGGGCGAGCTCGGCGGCGTCGTCGGTGCGGAAGGCGCGGGTGCCGTCGGGGGCGGTGCGGAAGGAGGGGTGGCCGGGGGCGCCGCGGTAGCCGCGGGCGACGACCGGGCCGGTGAGCACCAGGCGCCCGTCGTCCTCCACGGCGGCGCCCACGCCCGCCAGGGGGCGCCCGTCGTACACGCAGCCCCCGCACGTCTCGGAGGAGCCGTAGGTGGTGACGACCCGCACCCCGGCGGCGCGGGCCCGCGCCAGCAGCGGCGCGGGGGTGGCGGCCGCGCCGACGAGGACGGCGTGGTGCGCGGCGAGCGCCTCGACGGCCGCGCCGCCGGCGTCGAGCAGGCGCACCAGCTGGGTCGGCACGAGGGAGGTCAGCAGGCGCGGCGCGGTGCAGGCGGCGGTGGCGGCGGCGAAGGCGGCCGGCTCGAAGCCGCCGGCGCCCTCGACGACGACGGGCTCGGTGCCGGCGCGCACCGAGCGCAGCAGCACCTGCAGGCCGGCGACGTGGTGCCCGGGCAGCGCCAGCACCCACTGCTCCGCGCCCGTCCCGCCGTCGGGGCCGTCGGGGCCGTCGGGGCCGTCGGGGCCGGCGAGGCGGCGGGCGGTGGCGGCGGCGGAGGCGCGCAGCGCGGCGGCGCCCAGCAGGGCGCCCTTGGGGGTGCCGGTGGACCCGGAGGTGGCCACGACGACGGCGGTGGGGTCGTCCGGGTCGTCCTCGCCCGGGTCCAGCGGCTCGCCGGTGCGCAGCGCCGGGTGGGGGGCGGTGCCGGCGGCGTGGGGGTGCCAGGCGGCTCCGGAGCGGCCGGCGAGGACCTCGGCCAGCAGCGGCAGCAGCTCCAGCGCGCGGCGGCCGGCGGGCACCTCCAGCGCGCGCAGCGGCCGGGCGGAGCGGGTGGGCCCGGCGGGTGCGGCCGGGGCGGCGGGGGCGGGCACCGGGTGAGCGTAGGTCGCCGCCGCGGCGCGCGAGGTGGTCCGGAGTGGACGCGCAGTAGTGACAGAATCACGGTCCGTCCTGAGCGGGGCGTGGAGATCGCCGAAGCACCCCGGACGGAGGCACTTCCCGGCGGGTCTGCTCATGGAGCGTGACCAGCCGCTGTCGGAGTGTCAGGATGGCTCCGCTCGCACGGGCGGGGCTCACGAGCCCCGCGGGCGGGGGAGAGAGCGGGGCACGGTGAGCATCAGGGTCCAGGACGGGCGCCCGGTCGCCAGCGTCGTCTACGACGGCGCGGTGGCCCTGGCCGCCGCCTGCGCCGCGCTGGTCGCCGCCCTGGCCTTCGCGCGCGGCGCCGACGCCGCGGCGCTGCGCGACCTCGGCTGGTCGCTGCTCGTCGGCTTCCCCCTGGTGCAGCTGATGACCCGCTTCCCGTTCCAGGTCAACACCAAGCACGCCGGCGTCGAGGTGCAGTTCGACGTGGGCGTGCTGATCTTCCTGCTGTGCTGGCAGCAGACGTGGACCGCGTGGCTGGCCTGGGTGCTGTGCGTGGTGCCCACCAACCTCTCCCAGCGCAAGAGCTGGGTCAGCCGCGTCTACAACGCCTCCATCGGCTCGCTCTTCGCCCCCGTCGCCGTGGGCGTGCTGCACCTGCTGCGCGCCGGCGGGGACGGCAGGTCGATCGCCGTGCGCGGCGACCTCGGCGAGCTGCTGGCGGTGACCGCCGCCGTCGGCGCCGTCTTCGCCGTCGACCTGCTCGTCTCGGCCGTCTCCGTCGCCGTGCAGGAGCGCACCGGCGTGCGCGCCGAGCTGACCCACGCCGGCACCTGGCTCGCCGGCGGCGCCTCCCTGGCCGTCGGCGCCGTCGGCTACCTCGGCGGCATGGTGCGCCACGAGCTGGCGCCCTGGACGGCCGCGCTGCTCGTGGTGCCCGTGGTCGTCACCCTCATCGCCACCCGCGCCCTGCGCACCACCCGCGACGTCGCCCGGCGCACCGAGGCCCTCTTCGAGGCCGCCACCGCCCTGCACACCCAGGGCCGGCGCGACGACCTCGCCCGCGCCCTGAGCAAGCACGCGCGCATGGTCGCCGGCACCCCGGCCGCCACCGTGCGCTCCGTGGGCCCCGGCGAGGGCGAGATCGGCGTGCCCGTCGTCGCCGGCGAGGGCGTGGTCCTCTACGTCACCGCCCCGCGCCGGCGCGACGCCGCCCAGCGCGCCGCCGACGAGAAGGCCCTGGAGGCCCTCGCCTCCGTCGGCGAGGCCGCCTTCTTCCGCGTCGGCGCCAACGAGGAGATGCACGGGCTGGCCCGCCGCGACGTCGTCACCGGCCTGCCCAACCGCCTGCAGTTCACCGAGCGCCTCGCCGTGGAGCTCGAGCGCGCCCGCGCCGGCTCCCACCTGGACCGCCTCGTCGTGCTCTACCTCGACCTCGACGGGTTCAAGGGCGTCAACGACCGCTTCGGCCACGAGGCCGGCGACGAGCTGCTGCGCCTGGTGGGCACCCGCCTGCGCGACACCCTGCGCGGCGGCAGCACCGTCGCGCGCCTGGGCGGCGACGAGTTCGCCGTCCTCGTGCCGCAGTGCCTGGACGTGGAGGGCCTGTGCCGGCGCGTGCTGGCCGCGCTGCGCGTGGAGGTGCGCATGCGCGGGCACGTCGTGCGCGCCCAGGGCAGCATCGGCTGCGCCCGCGCCCGCCCCGGCGACGACGTCGGCACCCTGCTGCGCAACGCCGACACCGCCATGTACCGGGCCAAGGCCACCGGCAAGAACCGCTGGGTGGAGTTCCGCTCGGAGCTGCTGGAGGAGGAGATCGCCCGCCTGCAGGTCGTCGAGGACCTCCAGCAGGCCCCCGCCGACGCCTTCGTCGTGCACTACCAGCCCATCGTGGACCTGGCGACCTCCGAGGTCGTCGGCGTCGAGGCCCTGGTGCGCTGGCGCCGCGACCGCAGCGGCGGCGAGCCGCTCGTGGGGCCGGAGGAGTTCATCGGCCTCGCCGAGCGCTCCGGCACCGTCGTCGGCATCGGCGACGCCGTCCTGCGCACCGTGGCCCGCGACGCCGCCGAGGTGCGCCTGCGCGCCGGGCGCGGCCTGGACCTCATGGTCAACGTCTCGCCCGTGCAGCTGCGCCACCCCGACTTCACCACCCGGGTCGCCGCCGCCGTGGACCTCGCCGCCGCCGGCGGGTGCCGCCTGCACCTGGAGATGACCGAGTCCGTCATGATCGACGACGACAGCGTCGAGGTCCTGCGCGAGCTGGCCGAGACCGGCGCCCAGCTGACCATCGACGACTTCGGCACCGGCTTCTCCTCCCTCGGCTACCTGCGCCACGGCCCGTTCGGCTCGTTCAAGATCGACCGCAGCTTCGTGCGCGACATCGCCACCGAGCCCACCGCCCGCGCCCTCGTCGAGGGCATGGTGAAGATGGGCCAGGCCCTGGGGCTCTCGATCGTCGCCGAGGGCGTCGAGCACCCCGAGCAGGCCGTGATCCTGCGCGAGCTGGGCTGCCCGCTCGCCCAGGGGCACCTGTACTGCCGCCCGCTGCCGCTGCAGGAGCTGCACGCCGTCCTGGCCCGGCCCCACGTCCGCTCGCTCAGCGCCTGAAGCCGTCCCGCCGGGGGTCCGGTCCCGTCACCGGGTCCGGTGCCGTCACCGGGGTCGCCTGCGTCGCCGGGCCCGCGGGGCGTGCGGGTGCCGGGCAGCTCCGCCCGCGCCCTTCCCGGGGCGGCACCACCTCGCGGGGCGTTCGGCGCGGGCTCCGGAGGCCCGGCACCCCCACCCCCCGCGGACCCTCTCAGCGCACCTGGGTGTGTCGTGCTGGAGCACGTGCTGCGGTCGGCGGGGAGGGTGGTCGGGTGGTGGGGTGGCCGGGCCTCCGGAGCCCGCCCCGCGCCGCCCGGGTGAGCGGTGGTGCCGGGTCGCGGGCGGAGCAGCCCGGACGCCGCACCGCGCGACCGCCCGGGTGCCACCTCGACCACGGTGACGCGACGGGCGCCGAACGGGACGGGCGCCGAACCGGACGGACCCGGGGGTCAGAAGTACCAGGGGTACGGCGACCAGTCCGGTTCGCGCTTGGCGAGGAAGGCGTCGCGGCCCTCGACGGCCTCGTCGGTCATGTACGCCAGCCGGGTGGCCTCCCCGGCGAAGACCTGCTGGCCGACCATGCCGTCGTCGACGGCGTTGAAGGCGAACTTCAGCATCCGCTGCGCGGTGGGGGACTTGCCGTTGACCTCGGCGGCCCACTGCAGGGCCGTGGCCTCCAGCTCGGCGTGCGGGACGACGGCGTTGACCATGCCCATCTCGTGGGCCTGCTGGGCGGTGTAGGGGCGGCCGAGGAAGAAGACCTCGCGGGCGAACTTCTGCCCGACCTGGCGGGCGAGGTAGGCGGAGCCGTAGCCGGCGTCGAAGGAGCCGACGTCGGCGTCGGTCTGCTTGAAGCGGGCGTGCTCGGCGCTGGCGAGGGTGAGGTCGGCGACGACGTGCAGGGAGTGCCCGCCGCCGGCGGCCCAGCCGGGCACGACGGCGATGACGACCTTGGGCATGAAGCGGATGAGGCGCTGCACCTCCAGCACGTGCAGGCGCCCGCCCTCGGCCTTCGCGCGCACCTCGTCGACGGTGTCGGCGGTCTCGCCCTCGGCGTACTGGTAGCCGGAGCGGCCGCGGACGCGCTGGTCGCCGCCGGAGCAGAACGCCCAGCCGCCGTCCTTCGGGCTGGGGCCGTTGCCGGTGAGCAGCACGCAGCCGACGTCGGGGGTGCGGCGGGCGTGGTCGAGGGCGCGGGCGAGCTCGTCGACGGTGCGCGGGCGGAAGGCGTTGCGCACCTCGGGGCGGTCGAAGGCGATGCGCACGGTGCCGCGCTCGCGGCCGGGGCGCACGCAGCGGTGGTAGGTGACGTCGGTGAGGTCCTCGAAGCCGGGCACCCGCGCCCACGCCGAGGGGTCGAAGGTCTCGCTGACACCGTCCAGGGCCGACACGTGCCCGACCCTACGGCTCCGGCCCGGCGGCCCCGCTCCCGCGGCCCGCACGGCCCGCCCGGGGTGGCGCCGCGGGCCGGGGCAGGATGGCGCGGTGGACCAGGACGCGGGGACCGCCCCGCCGCTGCCGCCGCTGGGGGACCTGCTCGACGCCGCGCGGGTGGTGCGCCTGCCGCTGCGCCGGCGCTTCCGCGGGCTGACCGAGCGCGAGGCGCTGCTGCTGCGCGGGCCGGCCGGGTGGGGGGAGTTCGCGCCCTTCACCGAGTACGGGCCCGGGGAGTCCGCGCGCTGGCTGGCCGCCGCGGTCGAGGCCGCGTGGGTGGGGCCGCCGGCGCCGCGGCGCGAGCGGGTGGAGGTCAACGCCACCGTCCCGGCCGTCCCGGCGCACGACGTGCCGGCGGTGCTGGCGCGCTTCCCCGGCTGCCGCACCGCGAAGGTGAAGGTCGCCGAGCGCGGCGCGCCGTTCGCGCAGCGCCTGGCCGAGGACGTCGCCCGGGTGCGCGCGGTGCGCGAGGTGCTCGGCCCCGGCGGGCGGGTGCGGGTGGACGCCAACGGCGCGTGGGGCGTGGACGAGGCCGAGCGGGCGCTGGGGGCCCTCGGCGAGAGCGGCCTGGAGTACGCCGAGCAGCCGTGCGCGACGCTGGAGGGGATGGCCGAGCTGCGCCGCCGCCTGGCGCGCGCCGGCGCGCCCGTGCTCCTGGCCGCGGACGAGAGCGTGCGCAAGGCGGAGGACCCGCTGCGGGTGGCGGGGCTGGAGGCCGCCGACGTCGTCGTGGTGAAGGTGGCGCCGCTGGGCGGGGTGCGCCCGGCCCTGGCGGTGGCCGCGGCGTGCGGGCTGCCCGTGGTGGTCTCCAGCGCGCTGGACACCTCCGTGGGCCTGGCCGCGGGCGCGGCGCTGGCCGCGGCGCTGCCGCGCCTGCCGTTCGCGTGCGGCCTGGGCACCGGCGCGCTGCTGGCCGCCGACGTCACCGCCGAGCCGCTGCTGCCGGTCGGCGGCACGCTGGCGGTGGGCCCGGCGCGCGCGGAGGAGGACCTGCTGGCCGCGCACCGCGCCCCCGCCGCGCGCGGGGCGTGGTGGCGCGAGCGCCTGGCCGCGTGCCGCGCGGTCCTGGCGGGCACCGCGGACGGGGCGGGCACCGCGGACGGGGCGGGGGGTGCGGGGCGCGGCTGAGCGCCCCGCTCAGGCGCCGGGCGCCGGGCGCACCAGGTTGGTGATGCGCGCGGTGCACAGCCGCCGGCCGGCCTCGTCGGTGACGACCACCTCGTGGCTGCACAGGGTGCGCCCCAGCGAGATCGCCGTGGCGGTGCCGGTGACCAGCCCGGAGGAGGCCGAGCGGTGGTGGGTGGCGTTGAGGTCGGTGCCCAGCGCCTGCCCGCCGGGCCACACGTGCAGCAGCGCGCCGATGGAGCCCAGCGTCTCCGCCAGCGCGCAGGAGGCCCCGCCGTGCAGCAGCCCGGCGACCTGCGTGTTGCCCTCCACCGGCATCGTGGCCACCAGCCGCTGCGGGCTCGCCTCGACGAACTCGATGCCCAGCCGCTCGACCAGCCCGCCGGGCGGGAGGACCGCCAGCAGCTCCTCCAGGGACGGCAGCGGCCGCGTGCTCTCGCTCACACCGGGAGGCTGCCACACGTCCCCGGGCGCGTGGCGGGGCCCGGCAGGGGGTCCAATGGGGGGGTGAACCCCTCGACCGCGCTCGCGACGGTCCTCGTCGACGCGCTGGTCTCCCTGGGCCTGCGCCACCTCGTCCTCTCGCCCGGCTCGCGCAGCGCGCCCCTGGCGTACGCGGCCGCGGCCGCCGCCGACGCCGGGCGCCTGCAGCTGCACGTGCGCGTGGACGAGCGCAGCGCCGGGTTCCTGGCCCTGGGCCTGGCGCGCGGTGCGCTGACGGACGGGCGGGACCCGCTGGTGGCGGTGGTCACCACCAGCGGCACCGCGGTGGCGAACCTGCACCCGGCGGTGCTGGAGGCCTCCCACGCGGGCGTGCCGCTGCTGGTGCTCTCCGCCGACCGCCCCCACGAGCTGCGCGGCTCCGGCGCCAGCCAGACCGCCGACGCCCAGGCGCGCCTGTTCCTGCCCTCGGTGCGCTTCTCCGCCGACGTGCCCGCGCCGGTGGACCCGGCCCGGCAGGCGCCCGCGTGGCGCTCGGTGGTCGCCCGCGCGGCCGCCGCGGCCCGCGGCGCGCGCGGGGAGGGCGCGGGCCCCGCGCACGTCAACGTCGCCTTCGCCGAGCCGCTGACGCCCTCCCCGGGCGCGGCGCCGGCCGGCGGCGCGGGCCTGGCGCGCGTGCAGCCGCTGCCGGCGCCGGCGCCGGTGCTGCTGCCGCGCGGCCCGCGCACCCTCGTGCTGGCCGGCGACGCCCCGCACCCGTCGGTGGGCGCGGCCGCGCGGGCGCTGGCCGAGGACGCCGGCTGGCCGCTGCTGGCCGAGCCCAGCTCCGGCGCGCGCGGCGGGTCGCAGGCGGTGGGCCCCTACCGGCTGCTGCTGGGCGCCGCCGACGCCGAGGGCCCGCTGGACGCCGCCGAGCGCGTCGTCGTCTTCGGCCACCCCACGCTCTCGCGCCCGGTCAGCCGCCTGCTGGCGCGCGACGACGTCGAGCTCGTCGTCGTCAGCGCCTCCGGGCGCTGGCCCGACGCCGGCTTCCGCGCCGCGCAGGTGCTGCCGGCGGCGGCGGTGGCCGGGCCCCCCGGCGAGCGGGAGCTGGAGTTCTCCGCCCGCTGGGCGCGCGCGGGCAAGCTCGCCGCCGACGCCGTCGACGCGCTGCTGGACGCCGAGGCCGCCGCCGGCGCGCTCAGCGGCCCGTGGGCGGCGCGCCAGGCGGTGGCCGCGTGCGCCGCGGACGGCGCGGCGTTCGTGGTGGCCGCCAGCAACCCGGTGCGCGACGCGGACCTGGCCGCGCGCCCGGCGGGGGTGCCCACGGTCTCCAACCGCGGCCTGGCCGGCATCGACGGCACCCTGGCCACCGCCTCGGGCGTGGCGCTGGCCCGCCGCGGCGGCGCGCGCCTGCTCGTGGGCGACCTGGCCTTCCTGCACGACGCCAACGCGCTGCTGCCCGTGGTGGGCGAGGAGCGCCCGGACCTGACGGTGGTGCTCGTCAACGACGACGGCGGCGGCATCTTCGAGACGCTCGAGCACGCCGCGGCGGTGCCGCGCACCACCTTCGAGCGGGTGGTGGCCACCCCGCACGGGGTGGACGTGGCGGCGCTGTGCGCGGCCTCGGGGGTGGCGCACGTGCGGGCGGCCTCGCCGGCGCGGGCGGCCGCCGAGATCGCGGCGCGCCCGTCGGGCCTGCGGGTGGTCGAGCTGCGCGTGCCGCGACCCGAGGTCGCCGCCCGTGCGCAGCGCGTCACGGACGCGGTGCGCGCCGCCGTCGCCGCCGGCTGAGCCGGCCCGACCCGCGGCGCGCGCAGCTGAGAGCGGGCTGAGCCGGGCACCCGCACGGGGCTTGTGGGCGGGCCCGCGCACCCCTACCTTCCGTCGCGTCAGGGTCGGTCCCCACCGGCCGGCGCACAGCGGGGGAGGCCCAGTGAGCACGACCGGGACGAGCGCGGGCACGACGGGCGCGGACGGGGTGCTGCCCCGTCCGCGCGGCGCGTCGGCGTCGCCGCGGGTGGCGTGGGCCGACGCGGGCAAGGGCGCGGCCATCGCGCTGGTGGTGCTGACCCACGCGACGATCTTCGTGGAGGTCGCCGGGCACTCCAGCGCCGAGTGGAACGCCTTCAACAGCCTCATCGTGGGCGCGCGCATGCCGCTGTTCTTCGCCGTCTCGGGCCTGTTCGCCGCCTCGGCGCTGGCCCGCCCGTGGGGCGAGGCGCTGCGCCGCCGGGTGGTGCCCAGCGCGTGGCTCTTCGTCGTGTGGCTGGTGGTCACCACCGCCTTCTTCGCCGCCGGGCCGTGGCCGGACTGGGGCCAGGCCGACGGCGCCCGCGACCTCGCCACCACGCTCGTCCTGCCCGACACGGAGCTGTGGTACCTGTACGCGCTCGTGCTGCACGCCCTCGTGGCGCTGGCCACCCGCCGCCTGCCCGCCGCGGTGCCGCTGGCCGGCGCGGCGGTGCTGTCGGTGCTCGTGGGCGCCGGCTGGCTGGCCACGGGCAGCTGGGGGCTCGACGACACCCTGGCCAACCTCGTCTTCTTCCTCGCCGGCGTGCACGGCCGGCGGGTGCTGACCGCCCTGGGCGAGCGCGTGCGCCCGCTCACCACCGCCGCCCTGCTCGTCGGCTACCTGCTCTTCGCCGGCGTGGTCGGCCGGCTGGACCTGCACCTGGTGCCCGGCGTGCCGCTGGTGCGCGGCGCGCTGGGCACCGCCGCCGCGGTGGCCTGCTGCGCGCTGCTGGTGCGCTGGTGGCCGCGCACCCCGCTGCTGGCCCTGGGCCGCTCCACCCTGCCCGTGTACGTCACCCACGTGCTGGTGCTCGCCGCGCTGGCCCGGGCCGTGCGCCTGCTGGCCCCGGGGGAGCTGCCCGGCCCGGTGCGGCTGCTGCTGCCGCCGGCGCTGGCGCTCGTCGCCGTCCTCGTCGGCTACGCGCTGCGCGGTCCGCTGGCCCGGGTGCCCTGGCTGATGGCCGCCCCCGCGGCGCTGACCCGTCGGCCCCGGCCCGCCGGCGCCCGGGCCTGACCGCCGGGGGCCGGCCGCCTCAGAGCTTGCGCATCCCGCGGGCCAGCTCGGCCTGGGCGACGACCCCGTCCAGGCCGGCGCCGGTGGCCGCCGTCACCGCCGCGGCCACCGCGCCCTCCAGGAACGGCGCGTCCACCAGGCGCACCCGCGCCGGCTCGTCGCCCTCCAGCTCCGCCAGCCACGCCCGGGCGGTGAGCACCGCGCTGCCCAGGTCGACGAGCACGGCCACGTCCGCGCCCGCCGCCAGCGCCTCGCGGCACGCCTCGTCCAGGGCGTCCACGCTCGTGCCCAAGCCGCCGTCGGCGGTGCCGCCGACGGCGTGCACCCGCCGCGGGTCCCCGGCGACCTGACCGGCCAGCTCGGCCACCCCGGCGGCCGCCCGCGCGCTGTGCGAGAGCAGCACCAGGTGCACCGGGGCGCTCACGCGGAACCCTCGAGCACCTCGGCCAGCGCCCCCACCAGCAGCTCCACCGAGCGCGCCCCGGGGTCCAGGTGCCCGGCGCTGCGCGGGCCCAGGTAGCTGGCGCGGCCCTTGCGGGCCACCAGCGGCACGGTGGAGGCGGCGCCGGCACCCGCGGCGCCGGCGGCGGCGCGCGCGGCGGCGGCCGCACCGGCACCGCGGGCGGCGGCCCGCTCGAGCTCCACGACGGCCGGCTCGAGCGCGTCGACCATCGTCGCGTCGCCCGCGCTCGCCCCGCCCAGGCCCACCACCCCCTCCAGCGCCGCGCGCAGGGCCGCCGCCAGCGCGGCCGCGTCGGCCGCCGGGGCGTCGCCCAGGGCCTTGCCGGCGCGGCGCAGCGCGGTGCCGAACAGCGGGCCGCTGGCGCCGCCGACGGTGCTGACCAGGGTGCGCCCGGCCGCCGCGAGGACCTCCCCGGGCGTGGTGGCGCCCGCGCCGGGCCCGGCGAGCGCGGCGCGCACCGCCTCGGTGCCGCGGTGCAGGTTCACGCCGTGGTCGGAATCGCCGATCGGGCGGTCCAGGTCCGTCAGCTCCCCGGCGCGCTCGGCCACCAGGGCGGCGAAGCGCTCCAGCCAGGCGCGCGCCGCCGCCGCGTCGAGGGCGTCGAGCGCGCCGGGGGCCGTGGGAGCGTCGGGGGCCACCGCGCTCACCGGCCCCAGCGCAGCGCGGGGGTGGCCACGGGGGCGTCCCACAGCCGGGTCAGGCGCTCGTCGAGCCGGCACACCGAGACCATGGCCCCGGCCATCTCCAGGCTGGTGACGTAGTCGCCCACGAGCATGCGCACCACCCGCGCGCCGCGCTCCTGCACGGCCGCGTGCACGTCGGCGGCCAGCACCTGCAGCTCCAGCAGCGGCGTGGCGCCGGTGCCGTTGACCAGGACGAGCACGTCCTCACCGCCCAGGGGGGCGTCGTCGGCGATGGCGCCCACGCTGATCGCGGCGATCTCGCGGGCGGTGCCCACCGGCACCTGCTCGCGCCCGGGCTCGCCGTGGATGCCGATGCCGACCTCCATGCGCCCGGGCTCCAGCTCGAAGCCGGGCTTGTCGGAGCCGGGCACGGTGCAGGCGCTCAGGGCCACGCCGAAGCTGCGCGAGCGCTGCACCACCTCGCGGCCCAGGGCGGCCAGCTCGCCCAGCAGCAGGCCCTCCTCGGCGGCCGCGCCGACGACCTTCTCCACGAACAGGGTGGCGCCGGTGCCGCGGCGCCCGGCGGTGTAGGTGCTGTCGGTGACGGCCACGTCGTCGTCGACGAGCACGGTCTCCACCGCGATGCCGTCGTCGTCGGCCAGCTCGGCGGCCATGCGGAAGTTGAGCACGTCGCCGGTGTAGTTCTTCACCACGTGCAGCACGCCCGCCCCGCCGGAGGCGGCGCGGGTCGCGGCGAGGACCTGGTCGGGCACGGGGGAGGTGAACACCGCCCCGCAGGCGGCCGCGTCGAGCATGCCGTGGCCGACGAAGCCGGCGTGCAGGGGCTCGTGCCCGGAGCCCCCGCCGGAGACCAGGCCCACCTTGCCGGGGCGGGTGCCGCCGGCGCGCGAGACCACCCGCGCGCCGACGTCGACGGCGAGCTCGGGGTGGGCCAGGGCCAGGCCGCGCAGGGCGTCGGGGACGGCGTCGGCGGGGTCGTTGAGCAGCTTCGTCATCGTGGGGCTCCTCGGGTCGGGCCGGCGGCGGCCGTGCCGGGAGGACGTCCGCGCCGACGTCACGCAGGAAGCTAGGCAGGCCCGCCGGGCGTGTCAACGGCCCGTCGGGGAGCGGGCGCGCGGACCTGGGAGGATGGTGCCGTGACTCCCCCCGGGCGCGAGCTGGCCGACCTGACGAAGCGCCCGCGCCAGGTCTCGGCGATGTTCGACGACGTCGCGCCGCGCTACGACGTGACCAACGACGTCCTCTCCGCCGGCCAGGACCGGCTGTGGCGGCGCGCGGTGGTGCGCGCGGTGGACGCCCGCCCCGGCGAGCTGGTGCTGGACCTCGCCGCGGGCACCGGCACCTCCAGCGAGCCGTTCGCCGACCGCGGCGTGCGCGTGGTGCCGTGCGACTTCTCCCTGGGCATGCTGCGCACCGGCAAGCGCCGCCGCCCGGACCTGCCCTTCACCGCCGGCGACGCCACGCGCCTGCCGTTCGCCGACGGCGCCTTCGACGCGGTGACGATCTCCTTCGGCCTGCGCAACGTCGTCGACGTCGACACCGCGCTGCGGGAGGTGGCGCGCGTGGTGCGCCCGGGCGGGCGGCTGGTGGTGTGCGAGTTCTCCACCCCGCCGCACCCGCTGGTGCGCCGCGCCTACGGCGCCTACCTGCACCACGGCCTGCCGCGGGTGGCGCGCCTGGTCAGCTCCCACGGCGAGGCCTACGGCTACCTCATGGAGTCCATCGACGCCTGGCCGGACCAGCGCGCGCTGGCCGCGCGCATCGGCGCGGCCGGCTGGGGCGCGGTGCAGTGGCGCGACCTGTCGGCGGGCGTGGTCGCGCTGCACCGGGCCGTGCGCGCGTCGGCCTGAGCGCCGCGAACTACACTCGAGGAGCTCGTGAAGCTTTTCACGAGCTGGGACGACGGAGGACCACGTGGCGGTCGAGACCGGTGGCGCGCGGCGCGCCGCCCAGCGCGCGGAGCAGGACGCCGACGTCCTCGTCGTCGGCGCCGGGCCGGCCGGCTCCACCCTGGCGCGCCACCTGGCCGCGGCCGGGCGGCGGGTGCTGGTGCTGGAGAAGGGCTCCTTCCCCCGCGAGAAGGTCTGCGGCGACGGCCTGACCCCGCGCGCCACCCGCGAGATCGAGCTGCTGGGCCTGCCCACCCCCGCCGAGGACGGCTGGATCCGCAACAAGGGCCTGCGCCTGCTCGGCGGCGGGGTGCGCCTGGAGGTGCCCTGGCCGGAGATCACCGACTTCCCCGCCCACGGGCTGGTGCGCACCCGCGCCCGCTTCGACCAGGCGCTGGCCGAGCACGCCCGCGCCGGCGGGGCCGAGGTGCTCGAGCGCACCTCGGTCACCGGCCCCGTCCTGGACGAGCGCACCGGGCAGGTCGTGGGCGTGCGCGCGCGCCCGGTGGACGAGCGCGGCCGGCGCGCCGGCGAGGAGCGCGAGCACCGCGCCCCCGTGGTCGTGGCCGCCGACGGGGTGGGCAGCCGCCTGGCGCTGGCGATGGGCCTGCACCGGCGCGAGGACCGCCCCCTGGGCGTGGCGGTGCGCACCTACTTCCGCAGCCGGCGCCACGACGACGACTGGATGGAGAGCTGGCTGGAGCTGCGCGAGCCGGGCGCGCGCCCGCACGAGCTGCTGCCCGGCTACGGCTGGGTCTTCGGCGTGGGCGACGGCACCAGCAACGTCGGCCTGGGCGTGCTCAAGGCCGACGCCGGCTCCGGCGAGGTGGACTACCGCGACCTGCTGCGCCGCTGGCTGGCCTCGATGCCGCCGGAGTGGGGCTTCGAGCCCGAGCACCAGGTGGGGGAGGTGCGCGGAGCGGCGCTGCCGATGGCCTTCAACCGCACCCCGCACTACACGCGCGGGCTGCTGCTGCTCGGCGACGCCGGCGGGATGGTCAACCCGTTCAACGGCGAGGGCATCGCCTACGCGATGCAGTCCGCGCGCCTGGCCGCCGACGTCGTCGACCGCGCCCTGGACGCGCCCGGTGAGCGCGGGCGCGAGCGCGCCCTGCACGGCTACCCGGCCGCGCTGCGCGCGGAGCTGGGCGGCTACTTCACGCTGGGGCGCGCCTTCGTCGCCCTCATCGGCCACCCGGAGGTCATGCGCGTGGCCACGCGCTTCGGCCTGCCGCGGCCGCGGCTGATGGACCTGGTGGTCAAGCTGCTGGCGAACCTGGCCGACCCCACCTCGAAGGACGCCGCCGACCGCGTGGTCGTGGCGCTGCAGCGACTGGCTCCGGCCGCGTGACGGACGTGGGGAACGCCACGTGAGGAACGCCACGTGAGGAGCGACGCGTGAGGAGCGACGTGAGGGGTACCGGGGGAGTCGTGGGACCGGTGGCGACGAGCACGGGCGCGGGGCTGCCGACGGCGGACCCGGGCCTGGAGTCCGCCCTGCGCGCGGGCCTGGAGGTCGTCGAGGACCACCTGCGCGCGGCGGTGGGCAACACCGACCCGCTGGCCGACGCCGCCTCCCGCCACCTGGTGCAGGCCGGCGGCAAGCGCGTGCGCCCGATGCTCACCCTGCTCGGGGCCCACTTCGGCGACGCCTCGCGCCCGGAGGTCGTCGACGCCGCGGTGGTCGTGGAGCTGACGCACCTGGCCTCGCTATACCACGACGACGTCATGGACTCCGCGCCCACGCGGCGCGGGGCGCCGGCGGCGCAGCGCGTGTGGGGCAACAACGTCGCCATCCTCACCGGCGACCTGCTCTTCGCGCGCGCCTCCAACGTCGTCGCCGGGCTGGGCCCGGAGGCGGTGCGGGTGCAGGCGCAGACCTTCGAGCGGCTGTGCCTGGGCCAGCTGCACGAGACGGTCGGCCCGCGCCCGGACGAGGACCCGGTGGCGCACCACCTGTCCGTGCTCAGCGACAAGACCGCCTCGCTCATCGCCACCGCCGGGCGCTTCGGCGCGCAGTTCGCCGGCGCCGCCCCCGAGGTGGTGCGCGCCATGGTGCGCTACGGCGAGGACGTCGGCGTGGCCTTCCAGCTGGCCGACGACGTGCTCGACCTCACCAGCGACGTCGGCGACTCGGGCAAGCGCCCGGGCACCGACCTGCGCGAGGGCGTGCCCACCCTGCCGGTGCTGCTGGCGCGCCGGGCCGCCGCCGAGGGCGACGCGGACGCCGCGCGCGTGGTGGCGCTGCTGGACTCCGGCCACCTCGGCGACGACGACGTCCTGGCCCGCGCCGTGCGGGCCCTGGCGGCGCACCCGGCCACGGCGCAGGCGCGCGCGACCGCGCGCCGGTGGGCCGAGCGCGCCACCGCCCACCTGGCGGGCCTGCCCGAGTGCCCGGCGCGCCGGGCGCTGGAGGTCTACGCGGGCTCGGTCGCCGACCGCGTCGGCTGAGCCGGCGCCGCACCGGCGCCCCTCGAGCCCGCGGCGCCTCGAGCGCGCGGCGCCGCGAGCGGGCGGTGCGCGCAGCCGCGCGCCGGGTGAGCACCGCGCACCCGCACGGGTGGTCCCCGCCGCCGCGGGCGCTCCGCGGCCCCCGGGCGCGCCAGGATCGCCCACCGTGCCCAGCCGACACCGAGCCACCGCCCGCGCCCGCGGCCCGCGCCCGCCGCGCGGCGGGCCCGCCCTGCTCGCCGGCGCCCTGGGCTGCAGCGCCCTGGCCGTCGCGCTGAGCACGCTGGTCGGGCGCGCCCCCGCCCTGGCCGTGGCCGCGGCCGGCCTGCTGCTGGCGCTCGCCGGCGCCCGCGCCACCCGGCCCGGCCGGCCCGGCCGGCGGGGCCGACGGGGCCGTCGGAGCCGTCGGGGCCGTCAGACGGGGTCCGGCACCGCCGCGCGCGGGCGCCGGCGGCGCTGCGCGCCCAGCGCGTCGGCCGTCAGCAGCGCCAGCGCCGCCCACACCAGCGCGAAGCCGGCCCAGCGCGAGGCGGGCATCGTCTCGCCCAGCGCGAGCGCGGCCAGGAACTGCAGCACCGGGGTGGCGTACTGCAGCAGGCCGATGGTCGTCAGCGGCACCCGCCCGGCGGCCAGCGCGAAGAGCAGCAGCGGCCCCAGCGTGGCCGGGCCCGCCAGCACGGTCAGCACGACGTGGTCGGCGCCGCCGGCGGTGAAGGTGGAGCGGCCCGAGGCGCCGATCCAGACCAGCGCCGCGACCGCCGGCACCAGCAGCACCCCGGTCTCCACCGTCAGCCCCGTCAGCGGGTCCACGCCCGCCCCCGCGCGCGCCAGGCGGTTCTTCAGCAGCCCGTAGGAGCCGAAGGAGAGCGCCAGCACCAGCGCCATCCACGGCAGCCGGCCCAGGTCGACGCCGATGACGACGACCGCGGCGGTGCCCACGGCCAGCGCCGCCCACTGCGCGCGCCGCAGCCGCTCGCGCAGCACGAGCACTCCCAGCAGCACGGTGACCAGCGGGTTGACGAAGTACCCCAGCGAGGCCTCCAGCACGTGCCCGGTGGTCACCGCCAGCCCGTACACGCCCCAGTTGACCGCGATCGCGGCGGCGGCGACCGCCAGCAGCCGCAGCTGCGCCGGGGTGCGCAGCACCCGCAGCACCGGCCCCCACCGGCGCAGCGCGCTCAGCAGCAGCACCGACAGCGCCAGGGACCACACCACCCGCTGCGCCAGCAGCTCCAGCGCCCCGGTGGGCAGCAGGGCGTGGAAGTAGAACGGGAACGCGCCCCAGGCGACGTAGGCGCCGGCGCCGGCGAGCACCCCGGCGCGCGCGCGGCGCCCGTCGGGCGCCGCTGCGGGCGGGGGGGCCGGGGTGGCGCGCGCGGGTCCCGGGGTGCTCGTCACACCGCCATGCTGCCGTCCGGCGCTGCGGCGCCGTGGCATTAGGCTTGCCTGAGCAGTCCCCTGAGCAGTCGACCCCCGACGTCGAGACGAAGGACACCTGATCCCGTGAGCACCCAGCGTGCGCTGCGCGTGGCCGTCGTCGGAGCCGGGCCGGCGGGCATCTACGCCTCGGACATCCTCTCCAAGGCCGACCTGTCCGCCACGGGCTTCGAGGGCGTGAGCATCGACCTCATCGAGCGCCTCCCCGCGCCGTTCGGCCTGGTGCGCTACGGCGTGGCCCCGGACCACCCGCGCATCAAGCAGATCATCGTCGCGCTGGAGAAGGTGCTCGGCCGCGGCGACATCCGCCTGCTGACCAACGTGGACTTCGGCACCGACGTCACGCTCGAGGAGCTGCGCCGCCACTACGACGCGGTCGTCTTCTCCACCGGCTCCATCAAGGACGCCCCCCTGGCGGTGCCGGGCGTGGACCTGCCGGAGAGCTACGGCGCCGCGGACTTCGTCTCCTGGTACGACGGGCACCCCGACTACCCGCGCGAGTGGCCGCTGGAGGCCTCCACCGTCGCCGTCCTGGGCGCCGGCAACGTCGCCCTGGACGTGGCGCGCATGCTCGCCAAGCACGCCGAGGACCTGCTGCCCACCGAGATCCCGGACAACGTGCACCGCGGCCTGGAGGCCTCGAAGGTCACCGACGTGCACGTCTTCGCCCGCCGCGGCCCCGCGCAGGTGAAGTTCTCGCCGCTGGAGCTGCGCGAGCTGGGCCACGTGCCCGACGTCGACGTCCTCGTCGACCCGGAGGACTTCGAGTTCGACGAGGGCTCGATGGCCGCGATCGACTCCTCCAACCAGACCAAGCAGGTCGTCAAGACCCTCACGGACTGGACGCTGAAGGAGGGCGACGGCACCGCCTCGCGGCGCATCCACCTGCACTTCCTGCACGCGCCCGTGGAGATCGTCGGCACCGACGGGCACGTCAGCGCCCTGCGCACCGAGCGCACCCGCCTGACCGGCGACGGCACCGTCGAGGGCACCGGGGAGTTCCACACCTGGGAGGTGCAGGCCGTCTACCGCGCCGTCGGCTACTTCGGCTCGCCGCTGCCCGGGCTGCCCTTCGACGACGTCAAGGGCGTCATCCCCAACCACGAGGGCCGCGTGCGGACCCCCGAGGGCGAGACCCTCACCGGCGTGTACTGCACCGGCTGGATCAAGCGCGGCCCGGTCGGCCTCATCGGGCACACCAAGTCCGACGCCTCCGAGACGGTGCGCCACCTCGTCGCCGACGCCGCCGGGTTCGCCCCCGCGGCCGAGCCCGACCCGGAGGCCGTCCTGGAGACGCTGCGCGCCAAGGGCGTGGACGTGCTCACCTGGACCGACTGGGAGGTCCTGGACGCCTACGAGCGCGCCCTGGGCGCCCCGCACGGGCGCGAGCGCGTGAAGGTCGTGCCGCGCGAGGACATGATCAGGTACTCGCGCCGGGTGCTGGCCGACGCCGAGAGCGGCGCCTGAGGTGCGCGTCGTCGTCTGCGTCAAGCACGTCCCCGACATCCAGTCGGCCCGCTCCTTCCGCGAGGACGGCCTGCTGGCCCGCGGCGGCAGCGACGACACCCTCAACGAGCTGGACGAGGACGCCCTGGAGGCGGGCCTGCGGCTCGTCGAGGCGCACCCGCCGGCCGAGGGCGAGCCGGCCCACGACGTCACCGTGCTCACCGTCGGTCCCGCGCACGCCGTGGAGGCGCTGCGCCGCGGGCTGGCGATGGGCGCGACCACGGCCGTGCACGTCGTCGACGACGCCGTGGCCGGCTCCGACGCCCTCGCCACCGCGCGCGTGCTGGCCGCGGCCGTGCGCCACCTGGACGCGCAGCGGCCGGTGGACGTGGTCGTGGCCGGCATGGCCGGCCTGGACGGGCTGACCTCGCTGGTGCCCGCGGCGCTGGCCGCGCTGCTGGAGCTGCCCCAGCTCACCCTCGCCGACCGCGTCGAGCTGGACCCGGCCGGGCGCACCCTCACCGTGCGCCGGGAGACCTCCCGCGACGCGGAGGAGCTGCGCGCGCCGCTGCCGGCGGTGCTGTCGGTCACCGACCAGGCGTTCCGGGCCCGCTTCCCCGCGTTCAAGGGCATCCTCGCCGCCCGCAAGGCCCCGGTGACCACCCTGTCGCTGGCCGAGCTCGGCGTGGACCCCGCCACCGTCGGCCTGGACGGCTCGAGCACCCGCGTCGTCGAGGCCCGCCCGCGCCCGGAGCGCCCCGACCGCGTCGTCGTCAGCGCCGACGACCCCGCCGCCACGGCCGCGGCGCTCGCGGACTACCTGTCGCAGAAGGGTTTCGCGTGACGAACGTCCTCGTCCTCGTCGACCACGAGGGCCCGCAGCCGCACTCCACGGTCCCCGAGCTGCTCACGCTGGCGCGCTCCGTCGCCGCCGGCGGCGAGGTGCACGCCGCGTGGGTCGGCGACGGCTGGGGCCCGGCCGCCGCGCAGGTGCTGGGCGGCCACGGCGTGGGCACCGCGCACGTCGTCGCCGTCGAGGGCGCCGACGCGCACCTGACCGCCGCCACGGTCGACGCCCTGCGCGCCGTGCTCGAGCGGGTCGAGACCTCCCTGCTGCTGGTGGCCTCCACCTTCGAGGGCAAGGAGGTCGCCGCCCGCCTGGCGGTGCTCGCCGGCGCCGGCGTGGTCACCGACGCCACCACCGTCGAGGTCGGCGCCGACGGGCGCGTCGTGGCCGGCAAGGCCGTGCTCGCCGGGTCCTGGGCCACCCGCTGCGCCGTCACCGCGCCGCTGGCGGTGGTCACCGTCAAGCCGCACGCCGTGCGCGCCGCCGGCGTCGAGCGCGCCGCCGACCCGGTCGTCGTCGAGCACCGCGTGCAGGCCTCCGCGGCCGCGCGCGCGGTGCAGCTGCTCTCGCGCGCCCCGCGCCCGCGCGGCGACCGCCCGGCGCTGGCCGAGGCGGAGGTCGTCGTCGTCGGCGGCCGCGGCACCGACGGCGACTTCGCGCCCGTGGAGGAGCTCGCCGACGTCCTCGGCGGCGCCGTCGGCGCCACCCGCGTGGCCACCGACGAGGGCTGGATCGGCCACGAGGCGCAGGTCGGGCAGACGGGCGTGACGATCAGCCCGCGGCTGTACGTGGGCGCGGGCGTCTCCGGCGCGGTGCACCACCGCGGCGGCATGGACGCCTCGGTGACGGTCGTGGCCGTCAACGAGGACCCCGACGCGCCGATCTTCGAGTTCGCCGACTACGGCGTCGTCGGCGACCTCACCGAGGTGCTGCCCGCGCTGAGCGCGGAGATCCGCCGCCGCCGCGGCTGAGGACCGCCCGCCCGGCCCCGGGTGCGGAACGCGCACCCGGGGCGGCGCGTTGCACCCGTGGCGCACCGGGAGGTGCGCGGCACCGAGCGGGGAGGGCGAGGGCAGCGCATGCACCGTCACCACAACGGCCTGAAGACCGCGGTGCTCTTCGGGGCGATCTGGGCGGTCCTGCTGCTGCTCGGCGGCCTGCTGGCCTCGGCCCTGCGCAGCGCGAGCCTGCTGTGGGTCTTCGTCCTGATCGGCCTGGGCACCTCGGCGTACGGCTACTGGAACTCCGACAAGCTGGCCATCCGCGCCATGCGCGCCCGGCCGGTCTCCGAGGCCGAGCAGCCGGTCCTGCACCGCATCGTGCGCGAGCTGTCCACCCGCGCGCACCAGCCGGTGCCGCGCCTGTACGTCTCGCCCACGATGGCACCCAACGCCTTCGCCACCGGCCGCAACCCCGAGAACGCGGCCGTGTGCTGCACCGAGGGCATCCTGCGCCTGCTCGACGAGCGGGAGCTGCGCGGCGTGCTGGGCCACGAGCTGCAGCACGTGTACAACCGCGACATCCTCACCTCCTCGGTGGCCGGCGCGCTGGCCGGCGTGATCACCTCGATCGCGCAGTTCGCGCAGTTCGGCGCCTTCTTCGGCGCCGGCCGCGACGGCGAGGGGCGCGCCAACCCCTTCGCGGTGCTGCTGCTGTCCCTGGCCGCCCCGCTGGCCGCCGGCGTCGTCCAGCTGGCCATCTCGCGCACCCGCGAGTACGACGCCGACGAGGACGGCGCCCGCCTGACCGGCGACCCGCTGGCGCTGGCCTCGGCGCTGCGCAAGCTGGAGCTGGACATCCGCCGCCTGCCCCTGCCGCCCGAGCGCGAGCTGGTCAACGCCAGCCACATGATGATCGCCAACCCGTTCCGGGCGCAGGGCTTCAGCCGGCTGTTCTCCACCCACCCGCCGATGGCCGAGCGCATCGCGCGGCTGGAGGCGATGGCCGGCTACCGCCGCTGAGGCGCCCGCGGCACCACGGGGCAACCCCCGGGGGGCTCTCCCGGCCGGGGTCCCCCGGCCGACGCCGCCGGCCGGGGGGGCGGGGCCTCATCAGCCCAGCACCTCCTCCAGCCGCGCGCGCACGAGCGGCCAGGTGCTGCCGGAGGGGTCCAGCGGGTCGGCGTGCCCGACGCCGTCGAGCAGCTCCAGGCGCACGTCGTCCCCGGCGGCGGTGGCCGCGTCGGTGAAGGTGCGCGCCTGCCAGGACGGCACCGTCGCGTCGGCCGTGCCGTGCACCACGCTCAGCGGCACCCCCAGCGGCACCAGCAGCGTCGGGTCGCCCACCGCGTAGTGCTCGTAGACCTCCTCGGGCGGGCCGCCGAAGACGGCGCGCACGTTCGGGTCGCCCTCGGGGGCGTCCCGCTCGCCCAGCAGGGTCGGGTTGAGCACCCCGGCCATGGAGGCCGCGAACACCGGGCGCACCAGCGGGTCGGCGCCCGGGGCCCCGGCGGGCAGCCGGTGGCGCGCGGCGGCCCAGAACGCCAGGTGCCCGCCGGCGGAGTGCCCCACCAGGGCCACCGGCACCCCCTCCAGGCCGGCCTCGGCGGCCGCGCGCGCGGCCAGGTCCACGGCGGTGGCCACGTCGGTGAAGGTGGTGGGCCACCCCCCGCCGCCGCCGACGCCGCGGTAGTCGGTGTTCAGCACCGGCCAGCCGCCGAGCACGAGGTCGGCCACGAGGTCGTTGACGTCGCGCCGGTCGGTCTCGGCGCCCCAGCCGCCGCCGTGCACGAGCACCACCAGCGCGTCGCGGCGCTCGCCCCCGGGCAGCCACAGGTCCGAGACCTGCCGCGGGTGCTCGCCGTAGCGCAGCTCCGAGCGCAGCTCCTCGCCCAGCCCGGCGGGCACGGGCGTGCGGTCCTCGCGCGAGGGCGTGCGGACGGGGTCGGGGGCGGCGCTGGAGGAGGGGCCCGGCCCGGGACCCCCCTCGCCGCCGGAGCACGCCGCCAGGCCCAGCGCCGCGGCGCCGGCCAGCACGGCCCGGCGCGCGGTGGCCCGCGCGCTCACCGGTAGTTGACGAACTGCAGGGCCACGTCCAGGTCGGCGGCCTTCAGCAGCGCGATGACGGCCTGGAGGTCGTCGCGGCTCTTGGCGCTGACGCGCACCTCGTCGCCGGTCAGCTGGGTCTTGACGCCCTTGGGGCCCTCGTCGCGCACGATCTTGCCGATCTTCTTGGCGACGTCCTGCGCCAGGCCCTCCTTAAGGGTGGCGGTGATGCGGTGCTCCTTGCCGGAGGGCACCGGCTCGGAGGTGTCCAGCGCCTTGAGGGAGACCCCCCGCTTGACCAGCTTGGTCTGCAGCACGTCCAGGACGGCGTTGACCCGGTCCTCGGAGCTGGCGACCATGACGATGCTCTCGCCGCTCCAGCGCACCGAGGCGTCGGTGCCCTTGAAGTCGTAGCGCTGGGAGATCTCCTTGGCGGCCTGGTTCAGGGCGTTGTCGACCTCCTGCCGGTCGACCTTGCTGACGACGTCGAACGAGGACTCGCTGGGCACGGGTGCTGATCCCTCCGGGGTGGTGCGTTCGGCCGTGTTCGTGGCGGCCGCGAGACCTTGCTATCCTCTCACTCGCACCCGGCCACGCCGGGGGCACGGCGGGTTGCCCGAGCGGCCAAAGGGAGCGGATTGTAAATCCGTCGGCTTTGCCTACGTTGGTTCGAATCCATCACCCGCCACGTCGCGAGCGCGACCCGGGCCCGGCGACGGGCCCGGGTCGCGGCGTGTAGGGTGAACCTCACGCCGCGCGAGCGGCGAGCACGCCCCGATAGCTCAGTGGTAGAGCACTTCCTTGGTAAGGAAGAGGTCTCGAGTTCAATCCTCGATCGGGGCTCTCCGCGCCTGCGGCTCACCCCGCCGGCGCGCGGCGGAGTAGCTCAGTTGGTAGAGCAAGCGGCTCATAATCGCTGTGTCGTCGGTTCAAGTCCGGCCTCCGCTACGGACAGCGCACCGCCACGAGCGGCCACCCGGCACCGGGTGGCCGCTCGTGCTGCGTCGTGGTCCGGGTGCCCGGTCGCGTACCCTGGTGCGGACCGCGGTGCTGGAGCAGCCCGCAGGAGACCAGTTCAGGAAGAGGCAACCCGCCGTGGCCAAGACCACCGACGTCCGCCCGAAGATCACGATGGCGTGCACCGAGTGCAAGGAGCGGAACTACATCACCAAGAAGAACCGGCGCAACGACCCCGACCGGCTCGACCTGGCGAAGTTCTGCCCCCGCTGCGGCAAGAAGACCACGCACCGCGAGACCCGCTGACCCCCGGCTCGCCGTCCGCAGTGACGTCCGTCACCGTCGACGAGTCCTTCCAGGGGCGGGTCTACCCCGCCTCCGGGTCCACCACCGTCACCGCCGACGCGGTCCGGGCGTTCGCCCGGGCCGTGCGGGCGGTGCACCCGGCTCACCACGACGCCGCCGCCGCGCGCGCGCTGGGCCACGCCGACGTTGTCGCGCCGGCCACCTTCGCCGTCACCCTCGCCCAGCGGGCCGACGCCCAGTTCGTCACCGACCCGGCCGCGGGGATCGACTACTCGCGCGTCGTGCACGGCGAGCAGTCCTTCACCCACCACCGGCCCATCACCGCCGGCGACGAGCTGACCGCCGAGCTGCACGTGGACCGCGTGCGCGCCGTGGCCGGCAACGCCATGGTCACCACCCGCACCGAGCTGCGCCTGGTGGACGGCACCCCCGTGTGCACCGCCGTCTCCACGCTCGTCGTGCGCGCCCCGGAGGAGCGGTGAGCCCCGTCGTGCCCGTCCCGCCCCTCCGCTTCGAGGACGTCGCGCTCGGCGACGCGCTGCCCGCGGCGCGCCACGAGGTGACCCGCGCCGACGTGCGCGCCTACGCCGAGGCCTCCGGCGACCGCAACCCCATCCACCTGGACGAGGACGTCGCCCGCTCCGTGGGGCTGCCCGACGTCATCGCCCACGGGATGCTCACCATGGGCCTGGCCGGGCAGGCCGCCGCCGACTGGGCCGGCGACCCCGCCGCCGTCGTGCGCTTCGCCACCAAGTTCACCGCCCCCGTGGTCGTGCCGGCCGCCGGCGCCGCCGTCGTCGAGGTCGCCGGCACCGTCGCCGCCCTGGACCCCGCCGCCCGCACCGCCACCGTGGACCTCGCCGTCACCAGCGGCGGCGCGAAGGTCCTCGGCCGCGCCCGCGCCGTCGTCCGCCTGCCGTGAGCGGGGCCGCACCCCTCGCGCCCGGCTCGGACCGGGCCGGGCTGCGCGCGCGCACGGCCGTGTACGCCGCCTTCGTCCTCAACGGCTTCGCCTTCGCCACCTGGGTGGCGCGCATCCCCTCGGTGCGCGACTCGCTCGGGCTGAGCCCGAGCCGGCTGGGGCTGCTGCTGCTGGCCCTGTCCGTCGGCTCGGTCGTGGCGATGCCGCTGGCCGGGGCCGTCGTCATGCGCATCGGCCGGGTCCGCACGGTCGCCGCCGGCGCCGTGGCCGTCGCCGCCGGGATGCTCACCGTCGCCGTCGGCGCCGACGCGCTGAGCAGCGCCGCGCTCGTGGCCGTCGGCCTGGTCGTGCAGGGCGCCGGCACCGCCGCCTGGGACGTGGCGATGAACGTCGAGGGCGCCGCCGTCGAGCGCCGCCTGGACCGCTCGATCATGTCCCGCTTCCACGCGGGCTACAGCTTCGGCACGGTGCTGGCCGCGGGCCTGGGCGTGCTGCTGCTGTCCCTGGGCACGCCCACCTGGGTCCACCTCGGCCTGGTGGCGCTGCTGGCGCTGGCCGGCGCGCTGCTGGCGGTGCGCGCCTTCCTGGCCGCCCCGCCGGCCCCGGCCACCGGCGAGGAGGCTCCCCGCGGGATCGCGCTGCGCGAGGCCTGGCGCGAGCCGCGCACGCTGCTGCTGGGCGTGATGGTGCTGTGCATGGCCTTCGTCGAGGGCACCGCCAACGACTGGCTGGCCGTGGGGATGGTCGACGGCTACGGCACCACCCCGCAGGTCGGCGTCGCCGGCTTCGCCGCCTTCGTCGTGCTCATGACGCTGGCGCGCCTGTTCGCCCCCGTGGTGCTCGAGCGCACCGGCCGGGTGGTGGCGCTGCGCGCCTGCGCGGCGCTGGCCGTCGCCGGCGTGGCCCTCTTCGTGCTGGCGCCGTCCGTGCCGCTGGCCGTGGCCGGTGCCGCGGTGTGGGGGATCGGCGCCGCCCTGGGCTTCCCGCTGGGCATGAGCGCCGCCGCCGACGACGAGGCCGGCGCCGCCGCCCGCGTCAGCGTGGTCTCCTCCGTCGGCTACGCCGCCTTCCTGGCCGGCCCGCCGCTGCTGGGCGTGCTGGCCGAGCGGGTCGACGTCCTCGACGCGCTGCTGGCCGCCGCCGTCGCCGCGGCGATCGCCCTGGTGCTCTCCGGCGTCGCCCGCCCGCCCGCGGGCACCCCCACCGCCGTCGCCGCCGGCTCGGGGAGCGCCCCGTGACCACCTCCGCGAGCACGACCGGCAGCGCGAGCGGGAGCACCGCCGGCCCGGCGATCGCCCCGCTGACCTCGCTGCGGGTGGGCGGCCCGGCCCGCCGGCTCGTCGTGGCCCGCACCGAGGACGAGCTCGTCGAGGCCGTGCTCGGTGCCGACGCCGCCGGCGAGCCGCTGCTGCTCGTGGGCGGCGGCTCCAACCTGCTCGTCGCCGACGCCGGCTTCGAGGGCACCGTCGTGCAGGTGGCCACCACCGGCGTGCGGCTGGGCTCGGAGGACGCCTGCGGCGGGGCGGTGGTCACCGCCGCGGCCGGGGAGCGCTGGGACGCCCTGGTCGCGCGCGCCGTCGCGCACGGCTGGTCGGGCGTGGAGGCGCTGTCCGGGATCCCCGGCACGGTGGGCGCCACCCCCGTGCAGAACGTCGGCGCCTACGGGCAGGACGTCTCGCAGACCATCGCCACCGTGCGCACCCTGGACCGCGTCACCGGCCGGCAGCGCACCTTCGCCGGCGCCGACCTGCGCTTCGGGTACCGCACCTCCCGGCTGAAGACCGAGCGCGTCGCCCTGCACGGCGAGCACGCCGAGAGCCGCTACGTCGTGCTGGACGCGACCTTCCAGCTGCGCCTGGCCGGGCGCTCCGCCCCGGTCGCGTACGCCGAGCTGGCCCGCCGCCTCGGCGTCGAGGTCGGCGAGCGCGTGCCCTCGGCCGACGTGCGCGCCGCCGTCCTGGCGCTGCGCGAGGGCAAGGGCATGGTCTGGGACGAGGCGCACCTGCACGACCACGACACCTGGAGCGCGGGCTCCTTCTTCACCAACCCCGTGCTCGGGCCCGAGGGGGCCGCCGCGCTGCCCGAGGGCGCCCCGCGCTACCCGGCCGGCACCGGCGAGCACGGCGAGCCGCTGGTGAAGACCAGCGCCGCCTGGCTCATCGAGCACGCCGGCTTCGGCAAGGGGTACGGCCTGCCCGGCCCGGCGGCGCTGTCCACCAAGCACGCCCTGGCGCTGACCAACCGCGGCACCGCGCGCGCGGCGGACCTGCTGGCCCTGGCCCGCGAGGTCGCCGACGGGGTGCGCGAGCGCTGCGGGGTGCGCATCGTCAACGAGCCGGTGCTCGTCGGCTGCTCGCTCTGAGCAGCGCGTCGCGCACGACGTCGATCGCCTCCTCGTGCCCCAGGCCCGCCTGCAGCGCCCGCTCCACGTAGCCCTCCGCCGCCCAGCGCACCTCCTCGTCCACCGGGGCGGCGCTCGCCGCGACGACCGTGCCGGTGCGCCGGCGCGAGACGACCACGCCGGCGGACTCCAGCTCGCGGTAGGCGCGCTGCACCGTGCCCAGCGCCAGGCCGAGGTCGGCCGCCAGCGCCCGCGCCGCCGGCAGCCGATCGCCGCCGCGCAGCGCCCCGGTGGTCACCAGGGTGGCCACCTGCCGGCGCAGCTGCTCGTAGGCGGGCACGGGGGAGGCGGTGTCGACGACGACGCGCAGCCCGCTCACGCCGGCACCGCCGCGCCGCGGCGCAGCGGGCCGCGCGCGGGCACGAGCAGCACGGCCAGCGCCGCGAGCAGCAGCAGCACCCCGCCGGCCAGCGCCGACCCGCCCAGCAGCGCCCACGCCGCCCCGGGCCGCACGGTGGTCCAGGCCCCGTCCACGCCGTACGTCACGCCCCGGGCCACGTTGGAGGCCGCGGCCCCGCCGACCACCCACAGCGCGGCCGTGGTGCCCAGCACCGCGGACGTCGACACGCGCAGGACGCGGTGGGCGGCGGTGCGGCGCAGCACCGCGTCCGCGGCCGCGTCGGGCACGGCCGGGCGCGCGGGCACGCGCAGCAGCAGCGCGAGGGTCAGCGCCGCGACGACGACGACGCCCGCGGCGACCGGGACGGCGTAGAACGCGCCGGGGAAGGGGCCGGCTGCGGTGGCGGCCAGGCCCGCGGGGTCCGTCCAGCCCAGCGCCCGCCCGCTGCCGTCGGCCAGAAGGGCGCCGGCCAGGCAGGTGAGCAGGGCCAGGGCGCAGCCGGCGGTGAACAGCGCGAGCAGCCCGCGCGGGGCGTCCGAGCGCGCGGTGCGCACGGCCAGCGCGGCGCTGCGCACCCGCTGGCGCGGGCGCGGCCAGGTCAGCTCCCCGGCCAGCAGCACCAGCGCGTGCACGCCCGCCGCCGCCAGCGGGGCCAGCGCCACGAGCCGGGTGCCGCGCAGCCCGCCCCCGGGCAGGGACAGCCCGGCCAGGAGCGTGGCGGCGGTGAGCAGGGCGGCGGTCAGCGCCACCACGGCGCCGCGACGGCGGGCGCGCGCCACCGGTGCGCTCAGGTGCCCGGCGGGTGCGCGGCGGGCGAGCACCACCGCGCCGACGACCACCCCCGCGAGGGCGCAGAGGACCACGGGCACCAGGGTGAGCAGACCGGACACCGGCACCTCCACGGCTCGGTGAGCCGACTCGACGGGCCGACTGAATGAGTCGGTCCATTGAGTCAATCACACGCGGGTGGCACCCGTCAGGCCCTCGCGCCCCTCCGGCGCTGCGGCCAGCCAGTCGTCCACCTCGGCGTGCAGGGCGGCCTTGTCGCCCGCGGTGCCCCGCGAGGCGCTGATCGACGCCTTCGCCAGGCCGGCCAGCGCCGCGTCGTCCAGGCCGTGGTCCTCGCGGGCGCTGCGGTACTGCGCCACCAGCCGCGGGCCGAAGAGCAGCGGGTCGTCCGCGCCGAGGGCCACGGTGGCCCCAGCGTCCAGCAGCCGGCGCAGCGGCACCGCGGCGAGGTCGCCGTACACGCCCAGCGCCACGTTGCTCGCCGGGCACACCTCCAGCGCGACGCCGGCGTCCACCACCCGCGCCAGCACGGCGGGGTCCTCGGCGCAGCGCACCCCGTGCCCCAGGCGGTCCGGGCGCAGCGCCGCCAGCGTGGTGCGCACGTGCTCCGGGCCCAGCAGCTCCCCGGAGTGCGGCACCGACGCCAGCCCGGCGCGGCGGGCGATGGTGAAGGCGGCGGCGAACTCCGCGGTGTCCCCGCGCCGCTCGTCGTTGGAGAGCCCGAAGCCGACCACCTCGCCGGGCCCGTCCCCGGCGTGCCGGGCGGCCAGCCGCGCCAGGGTGCGCGCGTCCAGCGGGTGGCGCACCCGGCTGGCGGCCACCACCACGGCCACCGTCGTGCCGGTCAGGGCGGTGGCCTCGCGGGCCGCGGCCAGCACGACCTCCAGGGCGGGGGTCAGCCCGCCCACGTGCGGCGCGTACGAGGTGGGGTCCACCTGCAGCTCCAGGCGGCGCGAGCCCTCCGCGGCGTCGTCGGCGGCGGCCTCGAGCACCACCCGGCGCATGTCCTCGGCGGTGCGCACGCACGCGCGGGCGGCGTCGTAGAGGCGCTGGAAGCGGAACCAGCCGCGCTCGTCGGGCGAAAGGGAGACCATCTGCTGCCCCGACAGCGCCGCTGGCAGGCGCACGCCGTGCCGCTCGGCCAGCTCCAGCAGCGTGGCCGGGCGCATCGAGCCCGTGAAGTGCAGGTGCAGGTGCGCCTTGGGCAGCGTCTCCAGCGAGCGCGTCACGAGCCGTGAGTCTGCCACTGCGCTGCGTGCCGGAGCGGTGACCGGTCAGCGCTCCGAGAGGGCCGCGATCACGGCGACGGCCTCCTCGGCGCGCCCCACGGGCACGAGCACGTGGTCGTGGAAGCGGCCGGCCAGCACGTTCGCCGGGACGCCCGCCGCCGCCAGGGCGGTGGTCAGGGCCGCGGTCAGCCCCACCGCGTCCAGCGCCGAGCGCACCTCCAGCGAGATCCACGCGTACCGCTCGTCCTCGCCGACCGGCTCGCCCAGCTCCCCGGCCCGCTCGGCCGGCAGCACCAGCGTCAGGCCCTCCTCCTCGGCGACGGTCGCCGCCGGCACCAGCCCGGCCGGCACGTCGGCGCTCGTGCTGCCCGGCGGCAGGTGCCGGTAGGTGAACTCGCCGGGGCGGAGCGCCGGGCGCAGCGAGCGCAGCAGCACCGCCAGGTCGCGCTCGCCGGCCCCGGGGGCCCCCGCCGGCCCGCCCGGCCTCACTCGACCTCGGCCAGCAGGCGCTGCAGGCGCCCGACGCCCTCCTCCAGGTCGGCGTCGGCCAGCGCGTAGGACAGCCGCAGGTAGCCGCTGGGACCGAACGCCTCGCCCGGCACCACGGCCACCTCCGCCTCGCTGAGCACCAGCTCGGCCAGCCGCGCGGAGGAGGTGATCTCGTGCCCGCGCAGCGAGCGGCCGATCAGCGCCTCGACGGAGGGGTAGGCGTAGAAGGCGCCCTCGGGCAGCGGGCACCGCACGCCCTCGATCTCCGACAGCATCCGCGTCATGCGCCGGCGGCGGCGGTCGAAGGCCTCGCGCATGGCCGCCACGGCGCTCAGGTCGCCGCTCAGCGCGGCCACCGCGGCGCGCTGGGGGACGTTGGCGACGTTGCTGGTCAGGTGCGACTGCAGGTTGGCCACGCCCGCGACGACGTCGGCGGGCCCGATCAGCCAGCCGACCCGCCAGCCGGTCATGGCGTACGTCTTGGCCACGCCGTTGAGCACCACGCACGTGCCCGCCAGCTCGGGGACCTCCACGGGCAGCGAGGCCGCGCGCCGCCCGTCGTAGACGAGGTGCTCGTAGATCTCGTCGGTGACGACCCACACGCCGTGCTCCAGCGCCCAGCGCCCGATCGCGCGGACCTCCTCGGGGGAGTAGACCGCACCGGTGGGGTTGGAGGGGGAGTTGAACAGCAGCACCTTGGTGCGCGGGGTGCGCGCGGCCTCCAGCTGCTCGACGGTGACCTTGTAGCCCTGCTCGATGCCGGCGAAGACCTCCACCGGCACCCCGCCGGCCAGGCGCGCCGCCTCGGGGTAGGTCGTCCAGTACGGCGCCGGCAGCAGCAGCTCGTCGCCCGGGTCGAGCAGGGCGGCGAAGACCTCGTAGACGGCCTGCTTGCCGCCGTTGGTCACCAGCACCTGCGAGGGGGCGACCTCGTAGCCGGAGTCGCGCAGCGTCTTCGCCGCGATCGCCTCGCGCAGCGCGGGCAGGCCGGCGGCGGGGGTGTAGCGGTGGTTGGCCGGGTCGGCGCAGGCCGCCGCGGCGGCGCGCACGACCTCCTCGGGCGTGGGGAAGTCCGGCTCGCCGGCGCCGAAGCCGATCACGGGCCTGCCGGCGGCCTTGAGCGCCTTGGCCCTCGCGTCCACGGCGAGGGTCGCGGACTCGGCGATGCCGGCGACGCGGGCGGACACTCGGGTGCGGGCGGGGGCGCTCGGGGCGGACACGGCCCCATCCTGGCACCACCGCGCGCACCCCGCCGGGGGCGCGGTTCGACTCCGCGGCGGGTTCTCGCCTAGAGTGCTCCCGGCGGGCACGTCCCGTCGAGGTGGAGCGCGCCCCCCGGGGTGCGCCGAGCCGTTCAGGGCAGTGGCGCAATTGGTAGCGCACCGGTCTCCAAAACCGGCGGTTGTGGGTTCGAGTCCCTCCTGCCCTGCGAGCACCACCCGCGTCCCCCCGGGACGCGCCCGCCGCTGCACGCGCAGCGGGGCAGCACCAAGGCGAGTCGAGCACCGGCACACGGTGGGGAGCAGGTCGACGTGAGCGAGACGAAGGCCGCGGACCGCGCGGCGGCCAAGCGCCGCGGCGGTGTCCTCCTCTTCCTGCGCCAGGTCGTCGAGGAGCTGCGCAAGGTCGTCTGGCCCACCCGCCGGGACCTGCTGAGCTACACGGGCGTCGTCCTGGTCTTCGTCGTGGTGATGATGCTCTTGGTGTCCGTCCTGGACTACGGCATCGGCAAGCTCGTCCTGCTGGTGTTCGGGTCCTGACGGACGGCGGCGCACCGTTCCGGTGCGCGGAGTCCCGATCCCGAAGGAAGCAGGTCAGCACCGTGTCGGAGCAGTGGGGTCCCTCGCTCGGCGAGCGGCGCGACGACGAGCGCCCGGAGGTCGGCGCGGAGGTCGACGAGGTCTTCAGCTCCGCGCCCGAGCCCTCCCCCGTGCCGCTGGGCGCGTACGAGGACGAGCGCGCCGAGGCCGACGCCTCGCTGACGGGCTACGACGACGAGGACGTGCTCGCCGACGCCGAGGCCGACGAGGAGGCGCGCGAGGAGCAGGCCGTGGACACCCCGGACCTGTCCCTGCAGGACGTCGAGGACGCCCCCGGCGACGGGGGCGCGCAGGGGGCCGAGGGCCCCGACGCCGCCGGCGCGCTGGACGGCGACCCGGTGGGCGAGGACGGCGCCGCGGTGGGCGAGGACGGCGACGCGGTGCCCGCGGACGCCGACGAGGACGTCGACGAGGCCGAGGAGTTCCGCAAGAAGCTGCGGCGCATGCCCGGCGAGTGGTTCGTCATCCACAGCTACGCCGGCTACGAGAACCGCGTGAAGACCAACCTCGAGACCCGCATGACCAGCCTCAACATGGAGGACTACATCTTCCAGGTCGAGGTGCCCATGGAGGAGGTCGTCGAGGTCAAGAACGGCCAGCGCAAGAACGTGCGCCGCGTGCGCATCCCCGGCTACGTGCTGGTGCGCATGGACCTCACCGACGAGTCGTGGGGGGCGGTGCGCCACACCCCGGGCGTGACCGGCTTCGTGGGCAACACGCACCAGCCGGTGCCGCTGTCCACCGACGAGGTCTTCTCCATGCTGGCGCCGGCGCTGCAGAAGGCCGCGCCGGGCGCGGCCGCCGGCGCGTCCACCGGTGGCGCGGCGGCCGCCGCCGCCCCGCGGGTGGTCGACTTCGAGGTCGGCGAGTCCGTCACGGTCATGGAGGGTCCCTTCGAGACCCTGCCGGCGACCATCTCGGAGATCTCCGCGGACCGCCGCAAGCTCACCGTGCTGGTCTCGATCTTCGGGCGCGAGACGCCCGTGGAGCTCGACTTCAACCAGGTCGCCAAGATCTGAGGTCCCTCCCCGCACCTCCGAGGAGCCCCCGGCCACCCGGCCGGGGGCTCCTCGCGTGCGACGGTGCCGGTGGGCGCGGCGTACACTGGACGACGGCCTCAACCCGTCGTCGCCCGATCCGCGGGCACCGATACGGCCGCCCCCAGCAGCAGGAAGGGATCGCGCATGCCCCCCAAGAAGAAGGTCGCCGGCCTCATCAAGCTCCAGATCAAGGCCGGCCAGGCCACCCCGGCGCCGCCGATCGGCCCCGCGCTCGGTCAGCACGGCGTGAACATCATGGAGTTCTGCAAGGCCTACAACGCCCAGACCGAGGCGCAGCGCGGCAGCGTGGTCCCGGTGGAGATCACGGTCTACGAGGACCGCTCCTTCACCTTCATCACCAAGACCCCGCCGGCCGCCGAGCTCATCAAGAAGGCCGCGGGCGTGGACAAGGGCTCCGGCGAGCCGCACGTGAAGAAGGTCGCGAACCTCACGCAGGCCCAGGTGCGCGAGATCGCCGAGCAGAAGCTGCAGGACCTCAACGCCAAGGACGTCGACATGGCGGCCCGCATCATCGCCGGCACCGCCCGGTCGATGGGCATCACCGTCTCGGACTGACGTCCCCGCGACGGGGGGGGGGGGGGGGGGGGGGGGGGGGGGGGGGGGGGGGGGGGGGGGGGGGGGGGGGGGGGGGGGGGGGGGGG
>NZ_JBJLRD010000051.1:0-32179 GCF_050871305.1 Kineococcus gypseus
CCCCCCCCCCCCCCCCCCCCCCCCCCCCCCCCCCCCCCCCCCCCCCCCCCCCCCCCCCCCCCCCCCCCCCCCCCCCCCCCCCCCCCCCCCCCCCCCCCCCCCGCCGCCCCGCCCCCCCCCCCCCCCCCCCCCCCCCCCCCCCCCCCCCCCCCCCCCCGGTGGTCCGCGGCACCGCGCGGCGCACCCCGCCGCGCCGCGCGACGGCGGGGGTTCACCCCCGCGGCACCGCCAGGCTGAGGGCGACGTCGCCGTGCGGGTCCACCCACCAGCGGGCCAGGTCCAGGCCCGCGGCGTCCAGCTCGGCCGAGACGGTCTCGCGGCGGAACTTCGCGGAGACCTCGGTGCGCACCTCCTCGCCCTCGGCGAGCTCGACGACGAGGTCGAGCGCGGGCAGGTGCGCGGTCAGCGCGCGCCGGGCCCGCAGGCGCATCTCGACGTGCTCGTGCTCGGGGACCCACACCGCCACGTGCTCGAAGTCGTCGGGGTCGAGGTCGGCGCCCAGCTCGCGGTTGAGCACGTGCAGCACGTTCTTGTCGAACTCGGCGGTGACGCCGGCGGCGTCGTCGTAGGCGGCGAGCAGGCGCGCGGTGTCCTTGACGAGGTCGGTGCCCAGCAGCAGCGCGTCGCCGGGGACGAGGGTGGCGGCCAGCGCGGCGAGGAAGCGCGCCCGCGGGGCGGGCTCGAGGTTGCCGATGGTGGAGCCCAGGAACGCCACCAGGCGGCGCCCGCCGCGCGGCAGGCGGTCCAGGTGCCGCTCGAAGTCGGCGACCACGGCGTGCACGGCCACGCCCGGGTGCTCGGCGGCCACGGCGCTCCCCGCCGCGGTGAGCACGACGGCGTCGACGTCGACGGGCACGAAGCGGCGCAGGGTGCCGGCGCCGTCGAGCGCCGCGAGCAGCACGCGGGTCTTCTCGCTGGTGCCGCTGCCGAGCTCGACGAGGGTGTCGGCGCCGGTGGCGGCGGCGACCTCGTCGGCGACCAGCTCCAGCAGCTCGCGCTCGCGGCGGGTGGGGTAGTACTCCGGCAGCCGGGTGATCTCGTCGAACAGGCGGCTGCCGCGCTCGTCGTAGAAGTACTTCGGCGGCAGCGTGCGGGGCGCGGAGGTCAGGCCGGCGCGCACGTCGCGGCGCAGGGCGTCGGCGAGGACCTCCGGCGTCAGGTGCCGCTCGACGACGAGGGGCAGCGGCTCGGTGGCGCGGGCGGTGCTCACGGGTCCTCCGGTCGGGGCGGGTGCGGCGGGTTCGGCGGGTTCGGCGGGTTCGGCGGGTTCGGCGGGTTCGGGAGGCCGGCGGGGCCGGCGGGGCCGGCGGGGTCAGAGCGCGGTCAGAGCGCGGTCAGCTCCACGCTGGCGGGCGTGGCGGTGACGAGGGTGCGGTCGGGCACGTCGCGCCAGGCGGGGTCGTCGTCGAAGGGCTCGCTGGCCAGCGCGACGCCGTCGGCGGTCTGGAGCACGCTGAGGGTGTCGCCCCAGGCGGTGGCCAGCAGCCGCCCGCCGTCGGTGAGCAGCACGTTCAGGCGCGCGCCGGGGTCGGCCGCGCCGACGGCGGCGACCCGCTCGCCCAGCGCGTCGGGCGCGTCGAGCAGGTGGGCGGCCAGCACGGCGCTGTCGCACACCGACTCCGCGCGCGGCCACGCCGCGGCGGGCAGGACGGCGCGGTCGACGACGCCGTTGTGCGAGAGGAGCGCGCGGCCGCGGGCGAAGGGCGCGCAGGCGCTCTCGTCGCCGGGCATGCCCGCGCTGGCGCTGCGCACGGCGGCCAGCACGCAGCCGGAGGCGACGTGCGGGGCCACCGACGCCAGCGACGCCTCCGCCCACAGCGGGCGCGCCGAGCGCCAGCGCGCCGGCTCGGGGCGGGCGGGGCCGTACCAGCCCACGCCCCAGCCGTCGGCGTTGACGGTGCCGTGCGCCTGCCGGCGCGGGGCCCAGCTCTGCCGCAGCAGCCCGTGCTCGGGTTCGAGCAGCAGCTGCGCCAGGGTGCGCGGGGCGCCGAGCCAGGCGAGGTGGCGGCACACTCAGGCGTCCCAGGCCAGGCGCACGCCGGTGAAGACCTGCCGGCGCACCGGGTGGTCCCAGTTGCGGAACGAGGGGCGCACCGCCTGCGCGGCGGTGGCCCACGACCCGCCGCGCAGCACCCGGTGGTCGCCGCCGAAGAACGGCGCGGAGTAGGCGTCGTAGAGCATCGGGGAGAAACCCGGCCAGGGCTCGAAGCCGGAGGAGGTCCACTCCCACACGTCGCCGATCATCTGCTCGGCGCCGTGGGCGGAGGCGCCGGCGGGGTAGGCGCCGACCTGCGCGGGGCCCAGGGCGGTGCCGCCGAGGTTGGCGCGCTCGGCGGTGGGCGGCTCCTCGCCCCACGGCCAGCGGCGCCGGCGCCCGGCCACCGGGTCCCACGCGCACGCCTTCTCCCACTCCACCTCGGTGGGCAGGCGCGCGCCGGCCCAGCGCGCGTAGGCCTGCGCCTCGTGGAAGTCCACGTGCTGCACCGGCTCGGCCGGGTCGAGGGCGCGCACGGCGCCGAAGCGGCGCTCGGTGAACCAGCCGGCGCCGTCCGGCCGCCACGTCAGCGGCGCGCGCAGCCCCTGCGCGCAGCGGTGCGCCCAGCCGACGGCGGTCCACAGCCGCGGGTCGTCGTAGCCGCCGGCGGTGACGAAGCCGGCCCACTCGGCGTTGGTGACGGGCACGCGGCCGATGCGGAAGGCCGGCACGTGCACCTCGTGCTGGGGCTTCTCGTTGTCCAGCGCCCACGGCTCCAGCGCCGGGTCGGCGCCCAGCGGGAACGGCCCGGCCGGCACGAGGACGGCGTCGGCGGGCACCGGGCGCCCCGGCGGGGTGGGCGAGGCCGTCAGCAGCGGCGCCCCCGCGCGCAGGGCGTGGGTGGCCAGCATCGTCTCGTCGTGCTGCTGCTCGTGCTGGGCGACCATGCGCGCCGCGCCGGCGGCGGCGCCGGGGCGGGCGCGCTCGCGCTCCTCCAGCGCGTCCAGGACGCGCCCGCGCACCTCGGCCAGCGCGCGCCGGGAGGCGGCCGGGTCCAGCAGCGGCAGCAGGACGCGGGTGGCGCGGGGGTGCTCGAACGCGTCGTAGAGGCAGGCCACCGCCGCCGGGAAGACCGGCTCGCGGCCGGGGTCGGCGGCCAGCAGCAGCCACTGCTCCTCCTGCTGGCCGACGTGGGCGAGGTCCCACACCAGCGGGCTCATCAGCGGCGAGTGCTGCGCGGTCAGCTCGGCGTCGTCGGCGTCCGCCAGCGCCAGGGTGGCCCGGCGGGCCGAGCCCAGGGCCCGCACCGCCGACTCCAGCGAGGCGTCGGCGGGCCCGGGGGCGCGGTCGGGGTGGGGGTCGTGGTCGGTCATCGCAGCTCCTCCGCGGTCAGGCAGCCGGTGGGGCCCGAGCGCGCCGCCCGGTCCAGGACGAGGTCGGCCACGTCGCGCCCGCGCTCGGCGAGGTCGGCCCAGGCCTCCACGGCGGGGCGCAGCGCGGCGGGCGCGGCGGGCAGGGCGGCGGCCAGCACGCCGCGGGCGGCGCGGGCCAGGTCGGCGTCGCGCAGGCCGAGGCGGGCGGCGTCGGCGGCGCGGTGGGCCACGGGCGCGGCGGCCTCGGCGGCGGCGTCGGCGGCGCGCTCGTCGTCGACGACGGCGGCCACCACCGCGGCCAGGCCCGGCCACCAGGGCGCGGGCACGGCGTCGAGCACGCGCAGCTCCAGGAACCCGCGCAGCCGCACCGGCGGCCACAGGGTGCTCAGGTGCACCTCGACGTCGGCGGCGGTGGGCGCGCGCCCGTGCAGGCGCCGACGCCCGGCGACCCAGTCGGCCAGGCGCACCGGCTCCAGGACGGGCCGGCAGGGCGCGTCGTCGCCGCCGTCGCGCACGAGCATCACGGGGGCGGACAGGGCGAAGTCGGCCCACTCCCCCGCCGGGTCGGGCCCGCCGGTGCGCCCGGCCGGGCGGGCGCAGCGGCCCGGCTCCAGGCGCTGCCACACGCCCTGGCGCGCGGAGCGCGCCCCGGTGCCGCGCCCGGCCAGCAGCGGGCTGCACGCGCCCAGGGCGGCCAGCACCGGCAGCAGGCGGTGCAGGTGCGCCAGGCGCTGCGCCCAGCGGTGCGCCGGGCCGGCGTCGAGGTTGACCTGCAGGGACGCGGTGGAGCACATCATCGCCGCGCCGTCGGCGCCGTGGCCGACGGCGTCGAAGTGCGCGGCCATCGCGGCGTAGCGCGAGCCGGGGTGCACGCGCGCCGGCGGGCGGGCGGGGTCGGTGCCGGTGCCCACCAGCGCGACGCCCTCGGCGGCCAGGGCGGCGTCCACGCACGCCGCGTCGCGGTGCAGCGCCGCCACGGCGGCGGCCACGCCGGGCAGCGGCGCGGTGGACAGCTCCACCTGCCCGCCCGGTTCCAGGGTGACGCGGCTGCCCGCCGGCGGCGCGAGGCCGCGCAGCGCGCCGGTGAGGCGCTCCCACGGCACGCGCCGGCCGGGGGCGCGCAGGTCGACGGCGTGCCGCTCCAGCTCCAGCCCGACGGTGCCGGTGGGTCCGGCGCGCAGGGCGCCGGCGCGCACGTGCTCGTGGACGGCGTCGACGTCGAGGGGAGCGGTGCGCTCCTCCGCCTCGACCCCGGCCGTCCGCTCGACGGGGGACAGCGCTGCCACGAAGGGCCCCTTCCAGGTCCGGACCGGCTCCTGCTGGAGCCGCGGGTCGGCGTGGGGCCACCTCGATGGCCTCGCCGCGAGCCTCGCACGCGCCCCGGGCCGCGGCAAGGGGCGCGGGGCGGCCCGGCGGGCGGGGCGGCGGGCGGGGCGGCGGGCGGGGCGGCGGGCGGGGCGGCGGCGCCGTTGGCAGGATGGGCGCGGTGAGCGACACCGACCCGACCCCCGCCGCGGCGCCCTGGTGGCGCGACGCCGTGATCTACCAGGTCTACCCGCGCTCCTTCGCCGACGCGGACGGCGACGGGCTGGGCGACCTGGCCGGGATCACCGCCCGGCTGCCGCACCTGGCGGGCCTGGGGGTGGACGCGGTGTGGCTCTCGCCCGTGTACCCCTCGCCCCAGCGCGACGCCGGCTACGACGTGGCCGACTACCGCGACGTGGACCCGGTCTTCGGCACGCTGGAGGACTTCGCGGCGCTGACGGCCCGCGCCCACGAGCTGGGGCTGCGGGTGATCACCGACCTGGTGCCCAACCACACCTCCTCCGAGCACGCCTGGTTCCGGCAGGCGCTGGCCGCCGGGCCCGGCTCGCCCGAGCGCGCCCGCTACGTCTTCCGCGAGGGCCGCGGCGAGGACGGCGCGCAGCCGCCGAACTCGTGGCGCTCGGTCTTCGGCGGCTCGGCGTGGACGCGCCTGCCCGACGGCTGGTGGTACCTGCACCTGTTCGACTCCAGCCAGCCGGACCTGGACTGGTCGAACCCGCAGGTGCGCGAGGAGTTCGAGGACGTGCTGCGCTTCTGGCTGGACCGCGGCGTGGACGGCTTCCGCGTGGACGTCGCGCACGGGCTGGTCAAGGCGGAGGGCCTGCCCGAGTGGGACCACGAGCAGGCGCTGCTGGACGGCGCCAGCGCGAGCGGCGAGCGCCCGCCGATGTGGGACCAGGAGGGCGTGCACGAGATCTACCGCGGCTGGCGGCGGGTGCTGGACGCCTACGACGGCGAGCGCGTCCTGGTGGCCGAGGCGTGGGTGACGCCGCCGGAGCGCCTGGCGCGCTACGTGCGCGGCGACGAGATGCACCAGGCGTTCAACTTCGACTTCCTGCGCGCGCCGTGGCTCGCCGGTGAGCTGCGGCGCGTGGTCGACGCGACGCTGGAGGCGCACGAGGTCGTCGGCGCCCCGGCGACCTGGGTGCTGTCCAACCACGACGTGGTGCGCCACGCCAGCCGGCTGGGCTACCCCGCCGGCAGCGAGCCGGCCTCGGGCGTGGGCCCGGACGACCCGCAGCCGGACGCGGAGCTGGGGCTGCGCCGCGCGCGGGCCGCGACGCTGTTCACGCTGGCCCTGCCGGGCGGGGCGTACGTCTACCAGGGCGAGGAGCTGGGCCTGCCGGAGGTGACGACCCTGCCGGCCGAGGTGCGCCAGGACCCCTCGTTCGCGCGCACGGGCGGGGCCGACCGCGGCCGCGACGGCTGCCGGGTGCCGATCCCGTGGGAGGGCGATCGGCCGTCCTACGGCTTCGGGCCGGGTGGGGCGTCGTGGCTGCCGCAGCCGCCGGAGTGGGCGCGGCTGTCGGTGGCGGCGCAGACCGGCGTGCCCGGCTCGACGCTGGAGCTGTACCGCTCGGCGCTGGCGCTGCGCCGCGAGCACGGCCTGGGCCGCGGCACCCTGGCGTGGGACGGCGGGCTCACCGGCGGCGACGTGCTGGCCTTCCGCACGCGCGGCGTGCTCGTGGTGCTCAACCTCTCCCCCGAGCCGGTCCCCGCCCCGGCCGGGACGCGGCTGCTGCTGGCCAGCGGCGAGCTGGTGGGCGCCGCGGTGCCCACCGACACCGCGGCCTGGTTCGCGCCCGCCTGACGCGCCGCGCGCGGGCCTCAGCGCGCGGGCGCGGGCTCGGGCTCCTCCAGCGCGAAGGCGCGGGTGGCGGCGACGTTGGCCTCGACCGCGCGGCGCCAGGCGTCCGGGCGGCGGCGCAGCAGCCGGCGCCGGGCCCGGACGGCGGCGACCGCCGGGCCCAGGGCGAGGGCGGCGACGGGCGAGCGCGGCACGCCCAGGGCGTCGGCGAGGGCGTCGCCGAGCATGGCCCGCGAGACGGTGCGCACCAGCGGCAGCGTCAGCGGGCGCGGCAGGGAGCTGCGGTCGCCCAGCGCGCTCGCCAGCGCCTGCAGCCCGGCGCGCGTGAGGGTCCGGGAGTCCTCACCGGGCGGGCCGGTGACGGCCGCGATGCGCTCGGCGAGCAGCTGCGCGCCGCGGGCGTCCACGGCGCCGGCCAGCAGGCGGGCGTCGATGCCGAGCAGCACCCCCAGGTGGCGCCAGTAGCGGTACAGCGAGGCCTGCTCGGCGGCGGTGAGGTCCAGGCCGAGGGCGGCGTCGGCTCGCATCGTCACCAGCGTGAAGTCCAGCCAGGTGCGCGCGACGTCCACCTGGTCCAGCGGCGCCGGGCCGGTGCCGCCGGCGGCGCGGCGCACGGCCCGGCGCACCCGGGCGTGCACCAGCCGCACCTGCGCGGTGGCGACGTAGCCGGGCTCGCCGCGGCGCAGCCAGCCGGGCACGAGCGCGGCCCCGTGCCAGCGGGCGGTGCTCACCAGCCGGTCCAGCGCGTGATCGGTCAGCTCGCCGGTGCCGACGAGGACGGCGGCGGTGTGCGGGGGCGCGTAGGAGTCGATGAGGGCGCCTGCGCCGACGTCGAGGACGTGCGCGGCCGGGGAGATCGTGAAGTACGGCAGGGAGGCGCTGTCGAGCAGGTCGTCGGGGGCGGCGTCGGTGGCGCTCTCCAGCTCGCGCAGGTACGCCGCGACGGCCGGGGCGGCGCCCGCCTCCTCCCCCAGCGCGCCCAGCCCCTCGCGCAGCCCGCGCTCCAGCAGCAGCCGGTGCGCGGGGCGCGCGGCCAGCTCGTCGGCGAGGGCGTCGCCGGCCGGGTCGCCCGCTCCGGACAGCTCGGCGATCAGCGCGTCCAGCGCGGCGGCGTCCAGCGCGGTGGTGTCCGGCGCGGTGGTGTCCAAGTCTGCCCCTCCGGGTCCGCCGCGCTCCCCCGGCGGGAGCGCGGCGCCCCCATGACTACCCCGTGGCGGCGCGCGGGGCGAGCCCCGGGTGCCGGCGGGCGCGGCGGTCCCACCAGGCCACGACGAGCGCGTGCGGGACGGTCAGGCCCGCCAGCACGGCCAGGTCGGCGGTGACGAAGCCGCGCCAGCCACCGGCCAGCGACCACAGCGCCCCCAGGGCGGCCAGGCTGAGCGCGGTGGGGACGGCGGCGGCCAGCGCGAAGCGGCCCAGCGGGCGCAGCAGGCGCCCGACGGCCAGGTCGACGGCGTTGGCGGGGTCCTGGGCCAGCAGCCGGCCGACGTGGCGCACCGCGTGCCAGCCGCCGAAGTAGGCCCCGAACGCCACCAGCGGCGGCACGAGCAGCCCCACCGCGGCCAGCAGCGCCACCTCGGCCGCGGCCAGGGGGCGGCGCCGGCGCAGGCGGCGGGCGAGGGTGATCGCCACCGCGGCCAGCACCGGCGCGCTCGCACCCGCGGCCAGCCACCCGGGCAGCACCCCGGCGCTGCCGGGCACCAGCAGGGCGATCACCGGGGCCACCGAGGCGGGCTCGCCCACGACGGGCAGCACCAGCACCGCCCCGCCGGTGGCCGCGACCGCGAGCACGTCGCGGTGCCGGCCGGTGGCCACGGGGCGCCCGGCGCGCTCGTCGTCGAAGGCGACCTCCCCGGCGCCGAAGTGCAGCGCCGAGACGAGCACGAAGACGACGAGGGCGACGGCGGGGGCGGCGCGGAAGACCAGCCAGGCCGCCACCGCCGTCAGCGCGTAGGCGCCCGCGACGAGCAGCACGCGCGGTGCGCGCTCGCGCAGCACGAACGCCGGCACGAGGTGGTCCACCGCCCCGTGCGGCAACCCGGCCAGCAGGCCGGCCACCAGCACCACCCAGCCGTGCTCGCGCCACACCCGCGGGGCGGCGAGCTGCACCAGCAGGACGGCGGCGAGCACCGCCAGCGACACCGCGGTCGCGGCGGCGTCGGGGGTGCGCATGCCCGGCCGGGGCGACGTGGCGGGTCCGGCCGTGGACGCGGCGGTGCGGCCGTGCCCGGCCGCGGGGGTCACCGGTGCTTCGGGTGCTCGGCACCGGGGACGGACCCGGCGACGTGCTCGGCGACGTGCTCGGTGGTGAGGTCGACGGTGCGGGCACCGCCCGCGCTGCCCACGCGGTCCGCGTCGTCCGCGCCGGGCGCCAGGACGCCCTTGAGCACCGGCTGCACGCCCTCGGACTCCTTCACCGAGGAGATCCACACCTCCTCGGGGTGCGTCTGCTCACCGGCGTTGACGTCCTCGGCGGTGCGCAGCTTGGCGACCTTGTGGATGAGCGCGCCGAAACCCACCTTGGCGGCGATGTCGGCGAAGGAGAAACCGACCTGGATGGTGGTCGTCCAGCCCGCGCCGGGGAACCAGTTGTGGATCGCGTAGGCGATCGGGTACCAGCCCCACACGCTCAGCAGCAGGATCGCGGCGTTGCGGTACGAGGCGTACGCCTGCGCGCCCATGGAACCCTTCGAGCGGCGCAGCACGCCCAGGAGCAGGACGTAGAGCAGGACGTAGAAGACGGTGCTGACGACGCCCCACACCAGGAGTTCGGCCTGGTCGCCGCCGCCGCCGTCGACGGTGGCGCCCAGGTACCCGGTGAAGATCATGAGGAACGCCGCGGTGATCAGCGCCGCGCGCATCGAGCGCGCCCTGGCCCCCACGAGCGCGGAGACCGCCAGGAACTCCACCATGAGCAGCGGCACGGTGACCGACCAGTCCGCGTACCGCGGGGTCAGGGTGTTCAGGGCCTCGGCGTTCGGCACGTACTGCCCCGCCTGGTAGACGTAGCCCTGGTCGAACTTGACCACCAGGTACGCGTACGACAGGAACGCCACGCCGGTGATGCACAGGGACGCCAGCACCGCCGGGCGGTAGCGGGCACCGACCTCGCTCGTGGAGTTCCAGGTGCGCACGAAGTGGGCGAACAGCGCCAACCCGGCCACGGCCATCGAGTACTGGATGAGGTCGTGCTGGCCGGAGGAGAGGACGAACGCCTCCGGCCGGGTGACCGCCGTCAGAACCACCTGGGACCTCCGTCGACTCGCGCGTCGAACACCGCCGGTTCGAGTCGCCGGGGCAACCGTAGGGGGCCGGGTGGGGGTGCGCACCCGCACGACGGGCGGGGTGGCGCGCACCGGTCGTGCGGGCCGGGAGTTCCGCACCCCCGGCCCGGACCCGGGGACGGGCCGCTCAGCGCGCGACCACGCGCAGCGTGCGCACCGAGGGGTCGGCGGCGTCCGGGACGAGCATCCCGGCAGCCACGCCGCTGGTGAGGTAGTCGACGACCTGCTGGTCGACGACCTCGCCGGGCGCCAGCACGGGCACCCCCGGCGGGTAGGGGCTGACCAGTTCGGCGACGACGCGGCCGACGGCCTCGGCGATCGGCACCTGCTCGGTGCGCGCGAAGAACGCGTCGCGCGGCGTCATCGCGTTGCGCAGCTCCAGGGCGCCCGGCTGCGGCAGGTGCGTCGGGGCCCGGCGCTCCAGGGAACCGGCCTCGGCGGCCAGGCGGCGCAGGGACTCCACGAGCAGCGCCTTGGTGGCGTCGTCGTCGCCGTGGGTCAGGCGCACCCCGATGCGGCAGGCGTCGGCGGAACCGACGTCGACGTGGCAGGCGGTGCGCAGCCAGTCGCCGGCCTGGTAGCCGCTGACGCCCAGCGCGCGCACGTCGATCGTCAGGGCCAGCGGGTCGAGGTCGAAGGCGCCCTGCGGGCGCACCACCTCGCGCCCCATGAGGCCCAGGCCCTCGATCCCCTCGACGGCGGCGCGCACGCGCCCGGCGCGCTCGATCGCCGCGCCGAGCAGCTCCTCGCCCTGCTCGACCATCTGCCGGCGCCAGCCGTCCAGGGTGAGGTAGACCAGCGAGGAGGAGCTGGTGGTGCCCAGCAGGTCCTCGCGGGCCTTGAGCACGTCGGGGTCCACCAGCTCGCCCTGCACGTGGAACACCGAGCTCTGCTCGATCGCGGCGCCCATCTTGTGCACGCTGGTGACGACGACGTCGGCGCCGGCGTCCATCCCCCAGGCGGGCAGGTCCGGGTGGAAGGGCAGGTGCGCACCCCACGCCTCGTCGACGATGAGCGGCACGCCGAACTCGTGGCACACCGCGGCGACGCCGGCGATGTCGGCGCAGGTGCCCCAGTCGGTCGGGGAGATCAGCAGCATCCCCTTCGCGTCGGGGTCCTCCCGCAGCGCCCGGCGCACGTCCTCCGGCTCCGGCGGGTGCGCCAGGTGCAGGTCGGCGTCGAAGTGCAGGTGCACCCACACCGGCTCGACGCCGGAGACGATGACGCCGGCGATGACGGACTTGTGCGCGTTGCGCGAGATCAGCAGCTTCTCCCCCGGCCCGGCCACCGAGATCATGGCCGCCTTGACCGACAGGGAGCTGCCGCAGGTGGAGAAGAACGTCCTGCCCGCACCCACCGCGTCGGCCATGAGGTCCTCGGCCTGGCCGACCACGCCCTGCGACTCGCGGCGGTCGTCCAGGCCGTTGAGGGTCAGCACGTCGGAGGCGAAGACGCCCTCGCCCACCACCTGCACCACGCGCGGGTCCGCGCCGCGGCCCTGCTTGTGCCCGGGAGGGCCGTACGCGACGTCGCCGCGGCGCCGGAACTCCTCCAGGGCCTCCAGCACCGGTGCGCGCGAGTGGTCCACCACGGTCTCCCCCTGCCTGCCGGGTCGCGGGCGCGGTCGCACCCACGGGGGCGGTACCCGCCCGGGGCGGGTCCATGCGGCTCAGACGGTGACGAGCACCTTGCCGACGGCCTCGCCGGACCCCAGGCGCGCGAACGCGTCGCGCGCGTCGGCCAGGGCGTGCACGGAGTCGACCTCGGCGGCCAGGCCGGCCAGCGCGCAGAAGCTCAGCAGCCGCTCGAACTCCTCGCGGGTGCCCATCGTCGAGCCGAGCACGCGTAGCTGGCGGAAGAAGACGTTCTGCAGCATCGCGGAGGGGTCCGCGCCGGTGGTGGCGCCGGCCACGACGAGCGCGCCGCCGGGCTTCAGGGAGCGCACCGAGTGCTCCCACGTGGCCCGCCCCACGGTCTCGAGGACGGCGTCGACGCGCCCGGGCAGGCGCTCGCCCGTCGCGAACGTCGCGGCCGCGCCCCACGCCTCGGCCCGGGCCCGGCGCTCGGGCGAGCGACCCGTCACCCACACCCGCAGCCCCGCGGCGGCGCCCAGCGCCACGAGGGCGTTGGAGACCCCGCCGGCGGCGCCCTGCACCAGCACGGTCTGCCCGGGCACGGCGCGCGCCTGGGTGAAGAGCATCCGGTAGGCGGTCAGCCACGCGGTGCCCAGCGCGGCGCCGCGCTCGAAGGACCAGCCGGCGGGCAGCGGCAGCAGGTTGCGCCGCGGCACCCACACGTGCTCGGCCAGGGTGCCCGGGTGCAGCTCGGAGAGCAGGGTGCGCCGCGGGTCCAGCGTCTCGTCGCCGCGGAAGTCCTCGTCGCCGACGACGGCGTGCACGACGACCGGGGCGCCGTCGTCGGTGGTGCCGGCCGCGTCGCAGCCCAGGACCATCGGCAGGCGCTCGGCGGGCAGGCCCACCCCGCGCAGGCTCCACAGGTCGTGCCGGTTCAGCGCGGCGGCGCGCACGGCCACGCGCACCCAGCCCGCGGGCGGCTCGGCGGCGGGGGCGTCGGCGACCTCCAGCGCGGACAGCGGGTCGTCGGGCGAGGCGCGGACGGCGCGGGCGGCGAGCACGGGCGCGACGCTAGCGCCGCGCGGCTGCCCGCGTGCCCCCGCCGGGCGGCGGCGGCCGGGCGGGGGTGCTCGCGTAGCCTCCGGGCGTGAGCGAGCCCAGCCCCCTGCTGCCGGTCCTCGACGTGCAGCCGGTGCCCGGCGCGCAGGACGTCTTCACCGCCCCGAACCTGCCCGGCTGGCGCCGGCGCCTCTTCGGCGGGCAGGTGCTGGCGCAGGTGACGGTGGCGGCCTCGCGCACGGTGGCCCCCGAGCGGCCCGCGCACTCGCTGCACGCGTACTTCCTGCGCCCGGGCGACCCGGAGGTGCCGGTGCGCTTCGCGGTGGAGCGGCTGCGCGACGGCCGCTCGTTCTCGGCGCGGCGGGTGCAGGCGCTGCAGGAGGGCGTGCCGATCCTGTCGGCCATCGCCTCCTTCCAGGAGGAGGCACCGGGCGTGGAGCACGCCGAGCCGGCGCCGCGGGTGCCCGAGCCGGAGGAGCTGACCGCGGACACCGACCTGCTGGAGGCGCTGGACCACCCGGTGGCCCGGCAGATGGGCCGCGGGCGCCTGACCGACGTGCGCCACGTGGAGCCGGCGGTGTACGTGCACCCCGACGGCGAGCGCCGCGCCCGGCAGGCGGTGTGGATGCGCCTGGAGCACGCGCTGCCCGAGGACCCGGTGCTGCACCGCGCGGCGCTGGCGTACGCCTCGGACTTCACCGTCCTGGAGCCGGTGCTGCGCCGGCACGGGCTGGTGTGGGCCACGCCGGGGCTGAGCGTGGCCAGCCTGGACCACGCGATGTGGTGGCACCGGCCCGCGCGCGCCGACGAGTGGTTCCTGTACGTGACGGAGAGCCCGGCGGCGGGCGGGGCGCGGGGGCTGTCCACGGCCCGCGCCTACGACCGCGACCGGCGGCTGGTGGCCTCGGTGGCGCAGGAGGGGATGCTGCGCCTGCCCTGACCCCGCCGAGAGCGCCGAGAGCGCCGGGAGCGCCGGGAGCCGCCCGGGGCTGCGCGCACCCCGCCCCCGGGGGGCATGATGTGACGTGCATCACAGAGGCGTGGTGCAGGAGGGAGGGGGTTCCCGTGATCACCGCCGCGTCCGTCGTGCAGCACCACCGGCACCGCCGGCACCACCACCACGGCCCGCCGCGGCACTGCGCCGGCGCGCGGCGGGCGGCGGCCGCCGCCGCGCGCGCCGACCGCCTCGTCGCCCGCTACGCCCGCGCCGCGGCGCAGCAGCGCTGAGCGCGACGGTGCCCGCGGCCCCACCGGGGGCCGCGGGCACCGTGCGCGCGGGGCGTCAGTCGCGGGTGAGCTTGCGGTACGTCACCCGGTGCGGGCGCGCGGCGTCCGGGCCCAGGCGCTCGACCTTGTTCGCCTCGTAGCCGGCGAAGTTGCCCTCGAACCAGTACCAGTTCGCCGGGTCCTCCTCCGTGCCCTCGTAGGCGAGGATGTGGGTGGCGACGCGGTCGAGGAACCAGCGGTCGTGGCTGACGACCACGGCGCAGCCGGGGAACTCCAGCAGGGCGTTCTCCAGCGAACCGAGCGTCTCGACGTCGAGGTCGTTGGTGGGCTCGTCCAGCAGCAGGACGTTGCCGCCCTCCTTGAGCGTCAGGGCCAGGTTCAGCCGGTTGCGCTCGCCGCCGGAGAGCACGCCCGCGGGCTTCTGCTGGTCCGGGCCCTTGAAGCCGAACGCGGAGACGTAGGCGCGCGAGGGCATCTCCTGGTTGCCGACCTGGATGAAGTCCAGGCCGTCGGAGACGACCTCCCACAGCGTCTTCTTCGGGTCCAGGCCGCCGCGGGACTGGTCCACGTAGGACAGCTTCACGGTGTCGCCGATCTTCAGCTCGCCGCCGTCCAGCGGCTCCAGCCCGACGATCGTCTTGAACAGCGTGGTCTTGCCGACGCCGTTGGGGCCGATGACGCCGACGATGCCGTTGCGCGGCAGGGAGAAGGAGAGGCCGTCGATGAGGGTGCGCTCGCCGAAGCCCTTCTTCAGGCCCTTGGCCTCGATGACCGTGCTGCCCAGGCGCGGGCCGGCGGGGATCTGGATCTCCTCGAAGTCGAGCTTGCGCGTGCGCTCGGCCTCGGCGGCCATCTCCTCGTAGCGCGCCAGGCGCGCCTTGGACTTCGTCTGGCGGCCCTTGGCGTTCGAGCGCACCCACTCCAGCTCATCCTTGAGGCGCTTCTGGAGCTTGGCGTCCTTCTTGCCCTGCACGTCCAGGCGGGCGGCCTTCTTCTCCAGGTAGGTGGAGTAGTTGCCCTCGTAGGGGTAGGCGCGGCCGCGGTCCAGCTCGAGGATCCACTGGGCGACGTTGTCGAGGAAGTAGCGGTCGTGGGTGACGGCCAGCACGGCGCCGGGGTACTTCGCCAGGTGCTGCTCCAGCCACGTCACGCTCTCGGCGTCGAGGTGGTTGGTGGGCTCGTCCAGCAGCAGCAGGTCGGGCTGCTCCAGCAGCAGCTTGCACAGCGCCACGCGGCGGCGCTCACCGCCGGAGAGGTGGGTGACGTCCGCGTCGCCCGGCGGGCAGCGCAGCGCGTCCATCGCCTGCTCCAGCTGGGAGTCCATGTCCCACGCGTTGGCGTGGTCGAGGACCTCCTGGAGCTCACCCATCTCGGCCATGAGCTCGTCGGTGTAGTTCGTCGCCATCTCCTCGGCGATCGCGTTGTAGCGGTCCATCTTGACCTTGAGCTCACCCAGGCCGTCCTGGACGTTCTCCAGGACCGTCTTGGTCTCGTCGAGCGGGGGCTCCTGCATGAGCATGCCCACGCTGAAGCCGGGCGAGAGGCGGGCCTCGCCGTTGGACGGCTGGTCCAGGCCGGCCATGATCTTCAGGACGCTCGACTTGCCGGCGCCGTTGGGCCCCACCACGCCGATCTTCGCGCCCGGGTAGAAGGAGATGGAGACGTCGTCGAGGATGACCTTGTCCCCGTGCGCCTTGCGCGCCTTCGACATGACGTAGATGAATTCCGGCACGCCCCCAGGCTAGTCGAGTCGCCCGCGGGCGCGCTCCGCCCTGGGTAGGGTGCCCTGCGGGCCCCCGCGGCCCGGCGTGCCTCCGTAGCTCAGTGGATAGAGCACCGGACTTCTAATCCGATGGTCGCAGGTTCGAATCCTGCCGGGGGCGCCAGGCGGCTCGCACCCCGGCCGGCTCCCCCCGGAGGGGGTCGGGACGCCGACGCCGACGCCGCGCCCGCGGGCACGGGGCGCGGGCGGGGGATCAAGTGCCGGGCGCGCGGTGCCGATGCGGGAGCGTGGACACCCCCGCGACGGCCGGACCGGTGCTCGCGCCGGAGCGCGGGCCGTCCGGGCCCGAGCGCTCGTGGTCCCGGCGCCACCGCCTGCTCACCCACCTGCTCCTCGCGGCGGTGTACGCGCTCGCGGTGCTGGCCGGGCGCGCCACCCGGATGCCGGGCTCGACGCTGGCGCTGGTCTGGCCGGCGGCGGCAGTGGGGTTCCTGTGGCTGGGCTGGTGCTGGGACACCCGCCTCCACGGCCGCCGGCACCGGGTGGGCGCGGCCGCGGCGCTGACGCTGCTGTCCGGGGTGCTCAACGCCCTCACCGGCACCGGCGCGGTGCTGGGCGCGGCGTTCGCGCTGGCCAACGGGCTGCAGGCGGTGGCCGGGGCCGCGGTGATGCACCGGCTGCAGGTGCGCGCCGGGCTGGAGCCGTGGCGCCTGCGCCGCCCGGGGGACCTCGGCGCCCTCGTGCTGGCCTCGACGGCCGGTGCGCTGCTGGCGGCGTGCACCGGGCCGCTGGCGCTGTGGGCGTTCACCGGGGCGCCGTGGCTGCCGGCGGCCGGCGCGTGGCTGCTGCGCAACGCCGTGGGCACGTTCGTCTTCGCCGCCCTCGCCCTGCGCCTGGCGGACCGGCACCTGCCGCCGCCGCTGCGGCGGGGCCGGCGCCCCGCCGCCGAGGTCGTCGCCGCGGCGCTGGCCCTGGGGGTGGGCTACACGGCCGTCTTCGGCCAGGCGGTGCACCTGCCGGTGGCCTTCACGCTGCTGCCGCTGAGCATGTGGATCGCGCTGCGCTTCCACACCACGACCACCGCCGCGCACGTGCTGCTGCTGGGGCTGTGGGTGGTGGTGCTGACCGTGGCCGGGCGCGGGCCGTTCGCCGTGGGCCCGCCGGCCACCCGGGTGCTGCTGGCGCAGGCGTTCGTCACCGTCGCCGCGCTGGTCGCGCTGGTGCTGGCGCTGCACCGCGACGAGCGCGACGCGCTCGTGCGCGGGCTGCGCGAGGCGCAGCGGCGCGCGGCCGAGCAGGCGGCGCTGCTGGGCGCGGTCTTCGAGACCACCCGCGACGGGCTGAGCGTGTACGACGCGCGCGGGGCGGCGCGGCTGCGCAACCCCGCCGCCCGCCACCTCTTCCCCGACCTGCCCGACGGCCTGCCGCAGGAGCGCTGGCACACCCGCTTCACGTTCTCCCGCCCCGGCGGCGGTGCGTGGGCCCCGCACGACCTGCCCGTCGCGCGGGCCCTGCGCGGGGAGGCGGTGCAGGACGTCGACGTGCTGGTGAGCACCCCCGCGGTGCCCGGCGGGCGCCTGCTGAGCCTGAGCGCCCACCCCCTGCCCGCGGCCGCCGGGGACGCCTGGGCCGGTGGCGTGGTGCTCTCCGCGCGCGACGTGGGCGCCGAGCGCGCCGCCCTGGCGCGCCTGGCCGCCTCCGAGCAGCGCTTCCGCACCGCCTTCGACACCGCCCCGGTGGGCATGATGATCGTCGGGCTCGCCGGCGCGGACGCGGCGCAGCTGCTGCAGGTGAACACCACGCTGTGCGAGTTCACCGGCCTGAGCGAGGCGGAGCTGCTGACCCGCGACTTCCACGACCTGACCCACCCGGACGACCGCGCCGAGTGCGTCGTCTCCTTCGCGCCGTTCCTGGACGGCACGGCGACCGAGGCGCGGGTCGAGAAGCGCTACCGGCACGCCGACGGCAGCACCCGCCGGGGCCTGCTGACGGCCACCGCCATGGCCACCAGCGAGGCGGGCGAGCCGCAGCTGCTGTGCCTGATCGAGGACGTCACCGCCCGCCGCGCGGCCGAGGACGCGCTGCGCCACCAGGCGCTGCACGACGCGCTGACCGGGCTGCCCAACCGCACCCTGCTGCACGACCGCCTGACCCACGCCCTGGCCGCGGCCGGGCGCGAGGGGGACCGCGTGGGCGTGCTGTTCTGCGACCTGGACGGCTTCAAGGCCGTCAACGACTCCGCCGGGCACGCCGCCGGCGACGAGCTGCTGCGCGAGGTGGCCGCCCGCTTCTCCGCGTGCCTGCGCCCGGGCGACACCCTGGCCCGCCTGGGCGGTGACGAGTTCGCCGTCGTGCGCCCGTCGCTGAGCGCCGACCCGCACCTGGACGCGGTCGCCCGGCGGCTGCTGGCCGCGCTGCGCGAGCCGGTGCTGCTGCCCGCGGGCGCCTTCGGCGTCGGCGTGAGCATCGGCGCCGTCTCGGCCGCGCCCGGTGACGACGCCGCCGTGGTGCTCGACCGCGCCGACGCCGCGATGTACGAGGCCAAGCGGGCGGGCAAGAACCGCGTCCACCGGCACCGGGACCCCGGGGAGCACGCGGACCGCGGGGAGCGCCGGGGCGGGGATCGGGTGGCGGCCTGGGGCGCGGCGCGCGGCTGAGCGGACGCCCCGGCGGGCGCCGCGGGCCCGGACGTGCTTGTCTCTCCCTGTCGCCGCGCGCCCCGGCAGCGCCGCGACGAGCGGGACCGCGTCCAGCAGCGGCGCGAGCGGGACGGTGGCCGTGCGGCAGCGCCGCGGGCCGCCCGGTGCCCGGGGGGTGCTCCTGCGTGGAGGGACGACCGCTGGACCGGCGACCGGTGCGCGAGCACGACGTCGTGGTCGCGGGGCTGACCGCCGACCACGGCGCCGCGCTCGTGGCCGCGCTGCGCGCGGCGGGCGTCGGCCGCACGGTGCACGTGCCGCTCGACCAGGTCGACGGCCCACCCGGGGACGACCCCCCCGGGGACGGCCCACCCGGGGACGGCTCCCCCGGCGCGCTGCGGGCGCGCGTCCTGGTCACCACGGGCACGGGGACCGGTGCGCGGGACGGCGGTGCGCGGCCCGCGCTCGTGCGGGTGGTGCCGGTGGTGACGCCGCAGGAGGTGCACGCCGCCCTGTCGTGCGGGGCGCTGGGCGTGCTCGGGCTCGGCACGCCCCTGGACCTGGCGGTGCGGGTGGTGCAGGCGGCCGCGGAGGGCTGGTGCCTGCTGCCCGGCCCCGCGGTGCACGCCCTCGTCGGAGTGGACGGCGTGGACGGCGTGGACGGCGTGGACGGCGTGGACGGCGTGGACGGCGTGGGCGGCGCCGCACGGCCGCCGGTGGTGCCGGTGCAGGTGCCGCACCTGCCGCCCCGCGAGCACGGGTGGCTGCGCGCCCTGGCGGCGGGCGGGACGGCCGCGGCGCTGGCGCGGGCCGAGGGTCGCGACGAGGCGGCGGTCTACCGCGACATGGCGGCGCTGTACCGCCGGCTGGGGGCGGCGAACCGCACCGAGGCGCTGCTGCGCGCGCAGCGCTGGGGGCTGCTGCACGACGAGCAGCGGCACGACCCGGCGCGGGTGCCGGGACCGGTGGACGGCGCGCACCGCCCGCAGGACCCGCGAGGGCGGGGTGAGCGGCGGTGACGACCCGGCGGGGCGCGCGCGAGGAGCCCGGCGGGGGCCGGGCGGGCCGGGCGGGCTGGCCGGCCGGCTGGCCGGGGCCGGTCGCCCTGCCCGCCGCCGCGGCCGCGCCGCTGGTGGACGTGGCGTGGCTGCGGGCGCACCGCGGGGAGGTGGTGCTGCTGCAGGTGGACGACGACTCCAGCTCGTACTACGAGGCCCACCTGCCCGGGGCGCGCCCGGTGGACACGTTCGACGAGCTGCACCAGCAGGTGCGGCGCGGGCCGGTGCACCGGGAGGCGTTCGAGGCGGTGATGCGCGCCAAGGGGGTGCGCCGCGAGGACCACGTGGTGCTGTACTCCGCCGGCGATCCCACGCACGCCGCCTTCGCCCTCTGGCTCATGCGCCGCTACGGGCACCGGCGCCTGAGCCTGCTGGACGGGGGGTTGCGGGCCTGGCGCGCGGCCGGGCACCCCACGACCCCAGAGGTGCCGCGCTGGCCGCGCTGGCCGGACGACCCCGGGGTGCCGCCCTACGTCAGCGAGTCGGTGCGCGACCCCCTCGTCGTGGGCCGCGACGAGGTGCTGGCCCGCTTCGTCGACGCCCCGCCGCCGGCGCTGGTGCTGGACTGCCGCAGCCCCGCGGAGCACCGCGGCGACGGGTACCACCAGCTCGACGTGGCCGCCGAGCGCCACCGCGTCAGCGGGCACGTGCCCGGTTCGCGGAACCTGCCCTCCGGCCTCGTGCTCGAGGACGACGGCACGTTCCGGGCGCGCCGGCAGCTGGAGGAGCTGTTCGCCTCCCGCGGCCTGCGGGCGGACTCCGAGGTGGTCGTGTACTGCCGGCTGGCCGAGCGCAGCGCGCTGCTGTGGTTCGCGCTGGCGGAACTGGTGGGGCACCCGGCGGTGCGGCACTACGTGGGCGGCTGGGCCGAGTACGGCAGCCTCGTCGACGCGCCCGTCGAGCGCGGCTGAGCGCGCGGGCGGAGCGGTCCTGAGGTGCGTCCCTGCGCCCCGGGACCGCCCGACCGCGGCGTCCCCTCCCGGTGCCGCGGCGCACCGAGGATTACCACGGCGCCCGGACCCGCGGCCACGGCCGCGTCAGGGGCGCGCCACGACCTCGACGGACCCCCGGCAGGGCCCCGCCCGCGCTCGCGCAGCCCGTCGCGAGGGGGTCGGCGCGGGGTCCGCGCGCTTCCGCCCCGCGCGCCGCGGGGTTACCCTCGACCGGCGTCCATCAGCGGGCCGCACCTCCGCACCCACCGGAGCGATCGTGATCCCTCACGACCCCCGCACCTTCCGCGTCGAATCCCGCCGGATCGGCACCGTCGCCGTCGTGGTCCCCGACGGCGAGCTCGACGGCGGGACCGCCCCCCTCCTGGTGGCCGAGACCACCAGGGCCCTGAGCACCGCCCCCGCCGTCGTCGTGGACCTGTCGTCGGTGTCGTTCCTGGACTGCCGCGCCCTGGGCGTGCTGGTCTCCCTGACCCGGCGCGCGCGCGAGCGCGGCGGGCGGTTGCGGGTGGCCGCGCTGCCGGGGCACGCGCACGACCTGTTCTCGCGCTTCGACCTCTACGGCGTGCTCGGCGGGCGCTCGGACGTGGCGGGCGAGTGCCGCGCGCTGGCCGCCCTCGCCGACGGCGCGGGCCTTGCCGCCGGCGACGCCGAGCGGCCGAGGATCACCGCCTGAGGGCCGCCCGCCCGGGGCGGGCCCGGTTCACCCGAGCAGCGTGGTGGCCAGCCCGAGCAGCGCGCACGCGCCCAGGGTGCGCAGCACCGACCACTTCAGGCGGAACACCATGACGGCGGCCGCGGCGGCGATGGCGAGCGCCGTCCAGCGCAGCGAGGTGAGCACCGGCAGTTCCAGGTGCACCGGTCCCGCGCTCCACGCGGTGGTGTCGGCGAACAGCGTGTGCAGCGCGAAGTAGAGGGCGAGGTTCGCGATGACGCCGACGACGGCGGCGGTGATGCCGGTCAGCGCCGCCGAGAGGGACCTGTTGGCGCGCAGGCGTTCCACGTACGGGGCGCCGAGGAAGATGAACAGGAAGCAGGGCACGAAGGTGACCCAGGTGGTCAGCAGCGAGGCGAGCACCGCGGCGACCCACGGGTCCAGGGCGCCCGGGTCGCGGTAGGCGCCCAGGAACGCCACGAACTGCACGACCATGATGAGCGGGCCCGGGGTGGTCTCGGCCAGCGCCAGGCCGCGCACCATCTCCCCCGGGGCCAGCCAGTGGTAGCGCTCGACGGCCTGCTGGGCGACGAAGGCGAGCACGGCGTAGGCGCCGCCGAAGGTGACCAGCGCGGTGCCGGAGAAGAACAACCCCTGCTGCGTCAGGGTGCTGCCCGCCCCGGTGAGCAGGGCGACCGCCACCACCGGCACCGCCCACAGCACCAGCCCGATCGCGAGGACCCTCAGGGCGCGGGCGGTGGAGGGCCGCTCGGTGTGCAGCACGTCGTCGGGCACGACGGGCGCGGGCCCGCCGCCCCCGCCGCCGTGGCCGCCGCCGGCGCCGGCGAGCACGTGGGGGGCGCGCCGGTGCACCACCCAGCCGGCCAGGGCGGCCACGGCGATGACGAGCGGGAAGGGCGCGCCGAAGGCGGCCAGCGCCACGAACGCGCCCACCGCCAGGGCCACCAGCACGCGGTGGGCCAGGGCGCGCCGGCCGACCCGGACCACCGCCTGCACGACGACCGCCAGCACCGCCGGGGCCAGGCCGGCGAACAGCCCGGTCACGAACTCGGTGTCGCCGGCGGCGGCGTAGAGCACGGACAGCGCCAGCAGCGCCACGACGCCGGGCAGGACGAACAGGGTCCCGGCGACCAGGCCGCCGCGCACGCCGTTGAGCAGCCAGCCGGTGTAGATCGCCAGCTGCTGGGCCTCCGGGCCGGGCAGGAGCATGCAGTAGTTCAGGGCGTGCAGGAACCGCTGCTGGCCGATCCAGCGCTTCTCGTCCACCAGGGCGCGCTGCATGACGGCGATCTGCCCGGCCGGGCCGCCGAAGGTCTGCAGGGAGATGGCGAACCAGGTGCGCACCGCCTCGCGGAAGGGCACCAGGTCGCGCCGGCCGGCGGCGGGCGGTCGCGGCGGGCGGAGGGCGTCGTCGGTGGTCATCGGGTCCTCGGGGGTCTCGGGGCCTCGGGGCCGGGCCGGCGGTTTCGAGGGGGCGCCGGGCGCGTCAGGCGGGTTCACGGCCCAGCAGCAGCGCGCGGCGGTGGAACTCGTACAGGCCGTCGAAGAGCGGCCCGCTCACGGCCAGGGTGCGCTCGTCGTCGCCGGTCAGGGACAGCCCGCGCAGCAGCACGTCCAGGCCGGGGGCCTCGGGGGCGTCGAAGCGGCCGTCGTCGAGGTCCGCCTCGTGCACGGCCTCGGCGATGCGCCACAGCACCGGGTCGGTCAGCTCGTGGCGGCGCAGGACCGTCTCGAAGGTGCAGTCGCCGCCGTGGTGGCCCAGCTCCACCCCGCGCACGTCGAACGGCGTGGCGTCGGCGGGCAGGTCGGCCGGGTCGGCGACGAAGACGAACTCGGCCGCGGGGTCGAGGAAGCGGCGGATCAGCCAGGCGCAGGCGGCGCGGTCGATGTGCACCCCGGAGCGGGTGGCCCACCTCACGCGCCCACCCCCTGCACCGCGCCGTCCTGCACGGCACCGTCCTGCACCGCACCGTCCTGCGCGGCACCGTCCTGCACGGCGTCGCCCAGCTCGCGCAGCGCCGCGGCGGCGGCCTCGCGCTGCGGCGGCGGGAAGAAGTCGCGGCGGGTGGTCTCGCGCCAGCGGGTGCGCAGCCGGCGCAGCGCCCGGACCCGCTCGGCGCCGGGCGCGCCCAGGGCCTCGCGGGCGTCGGCGGCCAGGGCGGCGTACTCCTCGGCGCGCGCGTCGGCCATCTGCTGCGCCAGGGCCCGCTCCTGCGCCGCGCCGGCCGGGCGGGCCAGCCAGACCCCGGCGGTGCCGGCGGCCTCGACGACCTCCTCGGCGATCCACTCCAGCTGCTCGCGGGTGCGCGCGTCGGCCGGCAGGGCCACCAGGCCGTCGCCCAGCTGCGCGACCCCGCAGCGCTTGAGCTTGCGCCACAGCGCGATCCGCGGGGTGGAGGGCTCGCGCGGCAGGCGGTAGCTCAGCAGCACCCACTCCCCGGTGCTCCCGGCGCTCCGCTCCCCCTCCGGCACGCCGCTGATGCAACCACGGTTGCACCGGAGCTGTCCAGGGGTGCGGGCCAGGAGGTGTCGACGACGGTTGCGCCGGGTACCTTCCTCACGGACCGTCCAACCGCGGGGCGTCCTCGCCTCCGTGTGCGGGAGAGTGGTCGGGAGTGGACGGCGCGACCGGTGGGGTCATCGACCTGCGGCTGCTCGACGGGGCCGCGCAGCAGCAGGCGCGGCGGTTCGTGCGCCTGGCCGCTCAGCAGTGCGGGCTGGAGGAGCGCGGCGACGACGCCGCCCTGGCCGTGGCCGAGCTGCTCGGCGGTCCCGAGGGCGAGGTGGAGCCCACCGCGGTGCAGGTCGGCGAGGCCGACGGGGGGCTGCGCCTGGGCGTGGACCTGCGCGGCCCCTCGCTGCTGCACCTGCACGAGCACTCCGAGGCGCTGCTGTCGGCGCTGTCGTCCTCGTGGGGCTGGGAGGCGCGCCCGGGCGGCGTGCACGCCTGGTGCCTCCTGCCGGGCACCGCGGCCCCGTAGGGCGCGCCCGGCTCCCCCGGGCCGGCCGCCCGGCGGCCGGCCCGGGAGCGCTCAGCCGACGGCGGCCTGCACGGCGTCGCCGGTCAGCCGGGCGTCGGCCAGGCTCGTCAGGTACCGCTCGGCGTCCAGGGCCGCGGCGCACCCGGTGCCCGAGGCGGTGATGGCCTGGCGGTAGCGCGAGTCCACCAGGTCCCCGCAGGCGAAGACGCCGGGCAGGTTGGTGTGCGTGGTGGGCGAGTCCACCAGCACGTACCCCTCGGAGTCGGTGCGCACCTGGCCCTTCAGCAGCTCGCTGCGCGGGTCGTGGCCGATGGCGATGAACACCCCGGCCGTCTCCAGCCGGCGCTGCTCGCCGCTGCGGCTGTCGCGCAGGGTGACGGCCTCGACCTTCTCCTCGCCGAGGACCTCGACGACCTCGCTGTTCCACGCGAAGGTGATCCGCGGGTCCGCCGCCGCCCGCTCGGCCATGATCTTCGAGGCCCGCAGCGTGTCGCGCCGGTGCACCAGCGTGACCGAGCTGGCGAAGCGGGTCAGGAAGGTGGCCTCCTCCACGGCGGAGTCCCCGCCGCCGACGACGACGACGTCCTTGCCGCGGAAGAAGAACCCGTCGCAGGTGGCGCACCAGGACACCCCGTGCCCGGTCAGGCGCTCCTCGCCGGGCACGTCCAGGCGCCGGTAGCCCGAACCCGTGGCCAGGACGACCGCGCGCGAGCGGTAGGTGCGCCCGGTGCGGTCGCGCACGACCTTCACGGGCCCGGTCAGGTCCAGCTCGACGGCGTCGTCGAAGACGAGGTCGGCGCCGAAGCGCTCGGCCTGGCGCTGCATGGAGTCCATGAGGTCCGGGCCCATGACGCCGTCGGGGAAGCCGGGGAAGTTCTCCACCTCGGTGGTCTGCACCAGCGCACCGCCGGCGGTGACCGCGCCGGCGATCACGACGGGCTCCAGCCCGGCGCGGGCGGCGTAGATCGCCGCGGTGTAGCCGGAGGGGCCGGAGCCGACGACGACCACGTCGCGCACCCGCTCCTCGCCGCCGTCCCGCTCGCCGGCGAAGGCCTGCGCCTCGAGGTCCCCGGTGCTCTGCCCGAGGGTGATGAGCCCGGCGGTGGGGATCACGCGCGCACCCCTTGCGCGCCCGCGGGCAGCAGGTCGGCCAGCAGGGCCTCCACCCGGCCGCGGATCTCGTCGCGCACCTGCCGCACGACCTCGATCCCCTGCCCGGCGGGGTCGGTCAGCTCCCAGTCCTCGTAGCGCTTGCCCGGGTAGAAGGGGCACGCGTCGCCGCAGCCCATGGTGACAACGGCGTCGGAGGCCTGCACCGCCTCGGGGGTGAGGACCTTCGGCTGCTCGCCGGTGATGTCGATGCCGACCTCGCGCATGGCCTCGACGGCGACGGGGTTGATCCGCTCGGCGGGCAGCGAGCCGGCGGAGCGCACCTCGACGGCGCCGCCGGACAGGGCGGCGGCGAACCCCGCAGCCATCTGCGAGCGCCCGGCGTTGTGCACGCAGACGAAGATCACACTGGGCTTGTCGCTCACGAGGAGCCTCCTTGTCGTGGATCGGGTGGTCGGGCGGTCCGGTGCGGGGGCGGGCCCCGCCCTCAGCATCCACCCGCGGTGGCGCGGCGCCCCCGTGGGAGCACCGTGGGAGCACCGCGGGAGCGGGTGGTCAGCGGGCCGGGACGGTGGGGTCACCGGGGAAGAAGCGCCGCCCGGCCCACAGGGCGACGTGGACGAGGGCCACCAGCACCGGCACCTCGATGAGCGGGCCGACGACCCCCGCCAGGGCCTGCCCGGAGGTGACGCCGAAGGTGCCGATCGCCACCGCGATGGCCAGCTCGAAGTTGTTGCCCGTCGCGGTGAAGGACAGCGTGGAGGTCTTCGCGTAGCTCAGCCCGATCGCCCTGCCCAGGGCGAAGGAGCCCGCGAACATGATCACGAAGTAGGCCAGCAGGGGCAGCGCGATGCGCGCGACGTCGCCGAACCGGGAGGTGATGGCCTCCCCCTGCAGGGCGAACAGCATCACGATGGTGAACAGCAGCCCGTGGAGGGCGACCGGGCCGATCCTCGGCAGGAAGACGCCCTCGTACCAGGCCCGGCCGCGGGCGCGCTCCCCCAGCACGCGGGTGAGGAACCCCGCCGCCAGCGGGATCCCGAGGAACACCAGGACCGAGACGACGATGGCGCCGACGGAGAACTCCGCCGAGGTGGTCTCCAGCCCGAGCCAGCCGGGCAGCACCTGCAGGTAGAACCAGCCCAGCGCGGCGAAGGCGAGGATCTGGAACACCGAGTTGACCGCGACCAGCACGGCGGCGGCCTCGCGGTCCCCGCAGGACAGGTCGTTCCAGATGAGCACCATGGCGATGCAGCGGGCCAGTCCCACGACGACCAGGCCGGTGCGGTGCTCCGGGGAGTCCGGCAGCAGCAGCCAGGCCAGGGCGAACATCAGCGCCGGGCCGACCACCCAGTTGAGCACCAGGGACGAGACCATCAGCCTGCGGTCGGCGGCGACGCGGGCGGTCTCGGAGTAACGCACCTTCGCCAGCACCGGGTACATCATCAGCAGCAGCCCGAGCGCGATGGGCAGGCTGACGGAGCCGACCTCCACGGCGCTCAGGGCGTCGTCCAGGCCGGGGACCAGGCGCCCCAGCAGCAGGCCGAGCGCCATGGCGGCGAGGATCCACACCGGCAGGAAGCGGTCCAGGACGGACAAGCGGGCCAGGACCGGGGCGTCGGCCCCGCCGCGGGGGTCCTCGGCGACGAGGTCGCTCACCGGGCCGGGCCTGCTGGCGTGCGCCGGTCCCGGCAAGAGGTATCCACGTCCGTCAATATAGACAGACGTCGATGTCGAGTGCCACGCTGGGACCGTGGCCACCCCGACACCCCTCGACCCGTGCGCCCCGGGCGCGGGTGCCGACCGCTGCGCGCCGCTGACCCGTGAACCCCTCAGCGCCGAGGCCGCCGCCACCCTGGCCCGCAGGCTCAAGGCCCTCGCGGACCCGGCGCGGCTGCGCCTGCTGTCCCTGGTGGCGGCGCACGAGGGCGGCGAGGCGTGCGCGTGCGACCTCACCGAGCCCCTCGGCCTGAGCCAGCCCACCGTCTCGCACCACCTGAAGGTGCTCGTCGAGGCGGGGCTGCTGACCCGCGACAAGCGCGGGGTGTGGGCCTACTTCGCCCTCGTGCCCGGGGCGCTCGACGCCCTGGCCGCCGTGCTGGCGACCCCCGCCGCGCCGGCTCCCCGCTGACGCGCGCAGCGGCCCGGCTCAGCGGCCCCCCTCAGCGGCGCCGCAGCGCGCGCAGGGCGCTGAGGCGGCCGGCGGGCCTGCGCGAGCGCTCGGCGAGCGCCGCCGCGCGCACCAGGGCCCGCGAGACGCCCCTCGGGGCACCCCCGTGCGCGTCGAGCGCCCCCGCCAGGCGGCGGGCGGCGCGCGCGCCCAGCGGCACGGCGACGGTGAACAGCAGCCAGCGGCGCACGCCACCGGTCAGGAGCACCCACACGGTCGTCCTCCTCCGCGCTCGGTCGACCGGTCCGGGACCGGTCCGGTCGTCGTCCGAGCGTGACGGACGATCAGACCGCGCGCGCGGCGGCGCGGGCCCTGCGGGCGACCTGCACGCGCACCCGCCCGCGCACGTCGTCGCGGCCCAGGACCCGGCGCAGGTCGCCGCTGACGCGCTCGACGCCGTCCACGAGCTCCGCCAGGTCGGCGGTCGGGTCGGCGGTGACGGTGAGCACGGCCAGCAGGTGCCCGCGCTCGTGGACGAGGCGGCCGTCGGCCGAGCGCACGCCCGGCAGCGCGGCGACCTCCTCGGCGGCGGCCTGCACGGCCGAGCCGCCGTCCACGGCCAGGGCGCCGGTGCGGTCCGAGCCGGGCAGGCGCAGGTGCGGCACCCCGCGGCGGGGCAGGTGGGCCAGCAGCCACCACAGGGCGAGCAGCACCAGCACCGCGCCGGCCGCGCCGGAGGCCAGGGGCCACCAGGACTGCGCGTAGGCGTCAGTGGCGGTGCTCAGGCGCAGCTCGGCGGGGGCCGCCGGCCAGAGGCGGGGGAGCTGCCCGGCGCCCCAGGCGGCGGCCGCCAGGCCCAGGGCGAGGAGCACGAGGCCGGCCACGAGGGCGGCGAGCCGGTCCAGGGCGAGCACGCGGCGGGTCACCGGGTCTCCTTCCGGTCGCGGGGGGTGGTGTCGCGCACGAGCACGCGCGGCGGCCGGGTCACGGCGGACAGCGCGCCGGCGACGGCCGCCGAGACGGCGTCGGCGGTGCCGGCGGCGCCGGTGGTGGTCACCGAGACCCGCACGCGGCGGCGGGTGGCGGTGCTGCTCGCGTCCAGGACGCCGTCGACGCCCTCGGCGGCGCCGGTGGCCAGCCGGGCGACGTCGCGGGTGCGCAGGTGCGCGCCCGCGCGCCCGCCCAGCGGCAGGGAGTCGCGGGTGCGCCGGCGCAGCGCCGTCACCACCAGCCACAGCCCCAGCAGGGCGACGACCAGGCCCGCGGGCACCAGCCACCCGGCCGGCCGCGCGCCGACGAGGGCGTCGGTGGCGGTGCCCAGCCAGGCGGTGCCGGTGCCGCGCGCGGCGACGACCGCGTCGCGCACCAGGACGGCGCCCAGGGCGCCGGTGAGCAGGGCGAGCACGGGGCCGACCACGGCGACCGGCCCGCTGCCCGTGGGCGAGGCGGCCGGGCGCAGGGGCTGCGCGCGCTCCTCGAGCGCGGGGGCGCTCACCGCACGCGCCCGGAGGGGTGCGCCGTGCGCACGACGCGCGCGACGGTCACGGACACCGAGTCGGCGGTGACCGCCGCGAGGTCGCGCAGCTGGGCGGTGACCTCCGCGCGCACGCCGGCGGCGACCTCGGCGGCCGGGTGCGGCCACAGCGAGGCCACCTCGACCTCCACGCGGGCGCGGTGGCCGGCGAGGTCGACGTGCGCGCGGGGCAGGTCGCGGCCCAGCGCGCCGGCCACGCGCGCGGCGGTGGCCGAGGCGGGGGCCACGCCGCGCACGCCGAGCGCGGCCGCGCGGACGATCGTGCGCACCGCCTGCTCGGCGACGGTCAGCGAGCCGCGGGAGCCGGCCTCGGCGAGGTCCACCACGCGCGGGGCCGTGCGGCCCGGCACCGCGACCGGCGCGCCGGGGCGGGCGGCCTCAGCCACGGCCACGGGAGGACACCAGCCCGATCAGGTCGAGGCGCCCGGAGAGCTGGGCGCCGGCGAGGAAGCCGAGGGTGCCGAGCAGCAGGGCGAGCAGGAAGGCGGGCCAGCCGCCGACCGCGGCGGCGACGGCCAGCAGCAGACCGGCGAGCATGCCGACGCTGGACTGGGACACGGAGGACTCCCGGGGTGTGGGGTGGGACGGGGGACGCGCGGGGCGCGCAGGACGAGGGGGCGCGGGGGGCGCCCCGCCTCAGGGGGTGGGCTCGGCCAGGTCGGCGAGCACGACGTGCACGGGGGCGCCGAGGACGGCCGAGGCGGCCGCGTGCACGGCGCCGGCGGTGGCGCGCAGGTCCGCGCCCGCGGCGACGACCACGTGCACCTCGGCGCCGTCCTCGCCCAGCCGGACGCCGGTGACGCGCCGGCCGGGCAGGTACGTCGCCACGGTGCCGTGGCGGCCGGGGTGCAGGCCGACGACGCCGGGGACGGCCAGCACGGCCGCCCGCACCGCGTCGGCCCGCTCCCCCGCCCCCGGCGCCGCGGAGCGCGCGCCGGGGGCGGGGGCCGGACCGCTCGTCACTGGACCCGGGTCTGGCGGGCGACCGCGGCGGTGTCGGCGTCGTCCGCGTCGTCCTCGGGCAGGTGCACGTCGTTGACGGCGATGTTGACCTCGGTGACCTGCAGGCCCGTCATGCGCTCGACGGAGGAGATGATGTTGCGGCGCACGCTCGCGGCGAGGTCGGCGATGGAGACGCCGTACTCGGCGACGAGGTCGATGTCGATGGCGGCCTGGGTCTCGCCGACCTCCACGGAGATGCCCTGCGAGACGTTCTTGCTCGAGCCGGGGATGCGCTCGCGCAGGTTGCCCAGGGCGCGCGCGGCGCCGCCGCCGACGGCGTGCACGCCCGAGACCTCGCGGGTGGCGATGCCGGCGATCTTGGAGACGACCGGGTCGGCGATCGTGGTGACGCCCTGGGTGGTGGACAGCGCGCCGCTCTTCGCGGCGGTGACCAGGGAGCTGCCGCTGGTGGAGGTGGTGGGCTGGCTCATGGCTGAAGCTCTCCTCGTGAGGGGGTGACGTCGCGGGTCCTGCGCGGCGCGGGGCCGCGGGAGCCGCGAACTGCTGTCGAAGGGTTGGACGCGGCGCGCGGCGGATCCTCACGCGGGCGCGGCGTGACGGTGCTCACACCCACCGGGGACGGCGCGGGGACGGCGCGGGGACGGCGCGGGGGCGGTGCGGGTGCGGCGGCAGCGCCTCAGGGGGCGGGGGGCAGCACGTCGTCCACGTGGACGTTCACCTCGGTGCTGCTCACCGACGCCACCTCCCGCAGGTCGGCGGCCACGGCGGCGCGCACCCGCGCGGCCACGTCCGGGATCGAGGCGCCGTAGTCGACGACCACCGCCAGGTCGATGCTGGCGTGCCCGCCGGCCACGCCCACGGCCGAGCCGGGCCCGTCCTGGCGCCGGGTGGCCACCCGGGCGCGCTCGGCGTCCACGGGCCGGGTGTGCCGGCCCAGCACCACCCGCACGCCCGGCACCCGGGAGGCGGCGCGCTGGGCGACGTCGGCCAGCACGCGCGCGGCGATGCGGGTGCTGCCGCGCACGCCGGGGAGGACGACGTACCAGTGGTCGCGGGCCAGCTCGCGCACCGCGGCCACGACCGCGCCGAGCAGCCCGGGCGGGGGGACCTCCTCGCGCGCGGCCACCGCCCGCACGCGGCTCCACAGCCGCGAGGCCGCGGTCAGCGTCGCGCGGCAGTGCGGGCAGGTGGCCTGGTGCGCGTCGAGGTCGTCGCCGCGCCCGGCGGCGACCTGCTCCAGCAGGTCGTCGACGCGGTGCCCGCACGGCAGCAGCTCCTGCTCCGGCCCGGGCGGCAGCGCGTCGGGCAGCGCGTCGCGGGGTCCCTGCTCGCTCACGCCCACCCCCCCATCCCGGCCAGCAGCGCCCGCCGGGCCCTGGCGACCCGGCCGCGCACCGTGCTCACGCCCACCTGCAGGACGTCCGCGGCCTCCTCGTACGTGCAGTCCATGAAAGCGGTCAGCACCAGCGCGGCGCGCTGGTCCTCCGGCAGGGCCAGCACGGCGCCGTGCAGTGCATCGTCCCTCGCCGCCGCCTCGACCACCTCCTCGGTGCGCGCCGGGCCCGCCACCTCGGTGTCCACCGGCACCGGCACCGGGCGGTGGCGCCGCTGCAGGGACAGGCACTGGTTGACGACGATGCGGTGCAGCCAGGTGGGGAAGGACGACTGCCCCTGGAAGGACGGCAGCGCCGTCCACGCCCGCAGGAACGACTCCTGCGTGACGTCCTCGGCGTCGCGGGCGTCGCCGAGCATGCGCACGGCGAGGGTGTAGGCGCGCACCTGGTGGCGGCGCACCAGCTCCTCGAAGGCCGGCAGGTACCCCTCGCGGGCCCTGGCGACGAGGTAGTCGTCCGCTGCTCGAACGTCCATCGCCGCCGATCATGGCGGGCGGCGCGGCGATCGGCACCTCGCGGGCCCGCCCGCGGGCGCCGGGCTCAGCGCGGCGCCGCCCGCCACCCGCTGAGCGGGCCCGCGCGCTCGGCGTGGAGCACCACGAGCGCGTCCTCGTCGGGCGCCGGCCCGGGCGCCGCGGGCGCGGCGGCCAGCCCGGCCGCGTCGGGCTGCAGCTCCAGCCAGTCCACGCCCTCGGGCAGGAAGACGTAGGTGCGCTCGCCCAGCAGCGCCCGCACCCGCCGCGAGCCCGGCGCGCCGTCGAAGGTGCCGCGCACGTGCAGGTCCACCCCGTCGGCGCGCGGCACGGCCCGCACCTCCTCCAGCCGCCAGGCCCGCTCGACCTCCGGCGGGCTGGTGGCGGGCAGCAGCCCCGTGCCGACCTGGGAGACCTCCCCGTCGCGCGCCTCCAGCAGCGCCAGGCCCAGCTGCTCGCCGTCGCCCACGCGCGCCTCGCTGTAGAGGACCAGGGCGCGCGCCTGCAGGTACTCCTCGCTGACGCGCACCCCCAGCACGCGCACGTCGTGCCCGTCGGCGCGGGCGCGCGCCGGGGAGGGGCAGCAGCTCCAGTCGTTCACGCGCCCGGAGGTGAACAGGCCCTGCTGCTCCCAGTCCACGGAGCCCAGCAGCTCCAGGTCGGCGCGCAGCCGCGGGTCGGCGGCCGGCGCGGACGGGCCGTCGCCGCCCGGCGCGCCCCCGTGAGCCCCGTCGGCGCCGTCGGCGCCGGGGTGCAGGCCAGCAGCACCAGCAGCGCGGCGCCCGAGGCGGTCAGCGGCCCGGCCCTGCGCACGGCGGCCCCCTCCCCCTCGGGGGGGGGGGGGGGGGGGGGGGGGGGGGGGGGGGGGGGGGGGGGGGGGGGGGGGGGGGGGGGGGGGGGGGGGGGGGGGGGGGGGGGGGGGGGGGGGCGGCGGGGCCGGGCG